>JAFEGX010000063.1 GCA_018239675.1 Verrucomicrobiota bacterium | reverse complement strand
CTCTGCCCGGGCCCGAGGCGCAAGTGGCACAGGAGGAAACGGAGAGAACGGAGGGTTGGGAAACCACTAATCTTCGCTAATCCGCACTAATTCGGGTTCGGAACCATTAGTGTGGATTAGCGGGAATTAGTGGTTTCTTCCCCTCCGTTCTCTCCGTTTCCTCCGGTGCGAATTCCCGCCGGGCAAAAAATCTCCTCGACTCCCGGGCGAGTGGGGCAGATGGAGGGCGACCGTCACCATCCCACCGTGAGCATGCCGTCCCCAGAACAGGCCCGCTGGTTCGCGGAGGAGGTGCAGGTGCACGAGGCGCTGTTGCGCTCATGGCTGCGGAGCCGCTTCCCGGCGCTGAGCGACGTGGATGACGTGGTGCAGGAGGCGATGACCCGGGTGTGGCGGGCGCACGAGGCCGGTCCGGTCGAGTCCGCCAAGGCCTTCCTGTTCTCCACCGCCCAGAACCTGGCGATCGACGAGATGCGCCGCCGGAAAATTGTCACGTTCGAGCCCGTAGCGGAAATGGCCGAATTGTCCGTCTATGCGGAAGGACCGTCGGCGGCTGACGTCGCGGCCCGCAACCAGGAACTCGAAATCTTGACCAAGGCCATTCAACAGCTTCCCGACCGCTGCCGGCAGGTGCTCACCCTGCGGAAGATCTACGGACTTTCGCAGAAGGAGATCGCCCAGCAGCTCGGCATCTCCGAACACACGGTGGAGGCCCAGGTCGGCAACGGCATGCGCCGCTGCGCTGAATTTCTCGCCCGCCACGGACTGCCCTGACCCCATGAACGCGAAATCCCAGGCGGGCGTCACCGACACCATTGAGGCCGCGGCCGCCCAATGGCTCTCCCGGCGCGACCGCGCCCTGACGCCGACCGAGCAGGACGAGTACCTGCAGTGGCTGGCGCAGGACCCGCGCCATGGTCAGGCGATCACCCGGCTGGAAAAGGCCTGGGGGGCGCTGGATGCCCTGTCGCAGTGGCGGCCCGCCCATAGCACGGTCCCAAATCCCGATCTTCTCGCCCCACGGCACCGCGCCCGCTGGTACTGGCTATCGACGGCCTTCGCCGCGGCCGCCGCCATCGCGTTGGCCTTTTACGCTTGGGCCCCCGCGACCCCGCGCAGCCCTGCCGCCAGCCCGCGCCGCGAGGCCATCATCCACCCCGGTCCCGAGCGGCAGACGCTGGCGGACGGCTCGGTCGTGGAGCTCAACCAGGGGGCGAGGATCGAGGTGAATTTCAGCAAGACTGAGCGGCACGTCCGGCTGGTCGCCGGCGAGGCGCATTTCGCGGTCGCGAAGAACCCGAACTGGCCGTTCTTCGTCGATACCGACAAGGTCTCCGTCCGCGCCGTCGGCACGGCCTTCAGCGTCACCCTGGCCAAGACCGAGGTCGCGGTGCTCGTCACCGAAGGCAAGGTGCAGGTCATGCAGCACTCGCCGCTCGACGCCTCAGGCAAGCCGCGCACCACCGCGATGCTCTCGCTTCGTCCGGCCATCACCCTGGTCGGCGGCCAGCGCACGGTCGTCAAACTCGAGTCGGACGGGTCCGTTCCAGCGGCGGCGGCGCAGCCCGCGCCGGCAGGCCAGCCCGCGCCAGCCGTGGCATCCGCGGCCCCGGCGGACGATGCCCCGGTGATCGAGGACATGACCCCGGCCGAGATCGAGCGCGCGCTGTCGTGGCAGAGGATGCGCCTGGAGTTCGTCGACATGCCGCTGGGCGACGTGGCCTCGACGTTCAACCGCTTCAACCGCATCCACTTGGTGGTGAAGGATGACGAGACCGCCGCGATGATCGTCGGCGGAAGTTTTCGCGCGGACAATATCGACGGCTTCGTGCGCCTCCTGGAGGCCACGTTCAACGTCCGGGCGGAGCCGCACGGCGAGACGGAAATCGTCCTCCGCAAGGCGCGCTGACCGGCGGGACGGCCCCCGCGGCCGTGTCATATTTCCGTCACATTCGCCTAACGGAAACCCCGGGGCGGTTCGTCTCGGCAGTTTGAACCGCGGTTGTACCTTCACCCCCTCCAGCTACCACCGGTTCGACCAAACATGACCAACCTGCCACTGCACGCCCGGCCGTCGCGCCGGCTTGAATCGATCCCCCGGCTGGCTTCGGCCGCCGTTCTGTCCCTGACCCTGACCCTCGCCGCCTGGGCCGCCGATGCGGACCGCAAGCCCTACGACCTCCCGGCCGGCGATGCCGCCTCGACCCTGAAGCAGTTTTCCGCGCAGTCGGGCGAGCAGATTGTCTACCCGGTCGCGCAGGTGACCGGGCTGAAGACCAACGCCGTGAGCGGCGACCTCACCGCGCGCGAGGCGCTCGAGCGCATGGTCGCGGGCACCGACCTCCAGGTCGTGCAGGACGAAAAGACCGGGGCGCTCGGCCTCAAGAGGGCCGCGGGCCCAAACGGGTTGGGGGCGGCGCAGGACAGCGGCCGCCCGGGTCAGGTTGAGCCGGCGCTGATCAAGCTGGCCGAGTACACCGTGCTCGGCTCGCGCATCCGCCAGTCCGACGTCACCGGCCCCTCGCCGGTCAGCACGTACAACAACGACTATATCCGCGAGTCGGGCGCGATGACGCTGGCCGACTTCATGAACCGGATTCCCCAGAACTATTCCGGCATTGCCTCGGGCCGCAGCAGCGCCCCGAACGAACTCAATCCGGACTTCGGTCAGCGGACCGAGTCGAGCTCGGGCGCCTTCAACTTCGTCCTCGGCGCAGCAGATTCCCCGCCGGCGCAGACCGGCGTCTCGGGCGTCAATCTCCGCGGTCTCGGCTCGGCCTCGACCCTCGTGCTGGTTGACGGGCGCCGCGCCGCGCAGTCGGGCAACGGCAACCGCGGCACCGACACGCGGCAGGGCTTCGTGGACCTGAACACGATCCCGCTCAGCATGATTGACCACATTGAAGTGACCACGGATGGCGCGTCCGCGATCTACGGCGCCGATGCCGTCGCCGGCGTGATCAACATCGTGCTCAAGAAGAACTACACCGGCTCCGAGCTGAGCGCCGGCTACAAGGCCACCGAGCATGGCGGCGGCCGGGAGCGCAACGTCGCGCTGTTCTCCGGGTTCGCCCATGGCAAGCTCTCGGGCACGATCAGCGTCGAGTATTTTGACCGGCAGGACCTCAAGGCCTCCGATCGCTCCTTCTCAAAGAACCAGGATCACACGGGCATCGCCGCGGGCACGCTCACGGCGACGGGTGCGACGAAATACGGCGTCGATTACCGCCTCAACTGGGGCTATCCCGCGGTCGTGCAGGCCTCGGGCGGCACGGTGTCGGGCCAGTTCAACGCCATCCCCGGCGTGCGCGTCGTCGCCGTGCCGGTGGGGGCGACGGCGACCCCGGCGGTCTCGGCCTTCATCCCGATCACGACTCCTGCGGGCACGGCCACGATCGTCAACGCCTCGGGCCAGCGCCGCATGAACACGGCGTCGTTCCTGGACCTGGTGCCGGAGAGCAAGCGCACCGGCGCCTACGGCACGCTCAAGTACGAGTTCAACGAACGCCTGCAGGCCTACGCCACGTACCGCTCCAGCATCAACCGGAGCAACTTCAGCACGCAGCCGACCACGTCCATCACGGGCGGCTTCGGCTCGGCGGTCTTGCTGCCCGCGGCCTACAATCCGTTCAACCAGAACGTCACGATCGGCATGATCCTGTACGACTGGGGCTCCACGCAGCAGAAGGTGCGCACGATCGACAACGCATTCAGCGGCGGCCTGCTCGGAAAATTCGGAAAGACGTGGGAATGGGACCTGGGCTTCGGCTGGGAGGCGCAGAACCTCCTGCAGCTCACCCGGAATTTCAACGGCCCCGGCTTCGCGGGGCTGCTCACGGCGGCCGATCCGGCGCAGCGTTTCAACCCGTTCATTGACGCCACGGCCCCGGGGGCTCCCTCGCAGGCCGCGCTCCTCGAGACGCTGTCGGTCTATCCCTCGCTGGACAGCACCTCCCGCCTCGTCTCGATCGATTTCTCCGCGAACGGCGACCTCTACAGCCTCCCCGGCGGCGAGATCAAGGCGGCCTTCGGCGGCTCCCGCAGCCGGGCGTCGGTGGACAGCCTGTCCATCAACTACTCGTCCTCCGTGACGCCGGTGGCCTCCCGGTCCAATGTCGCCGGCGGCCAGCTGAGCAAGGCGGTCTTTGGCGAGCTCAGCATCCCGGTCTTCGGCAAGCCCAACGCCCAGGCCATGCTGCACCGCCTGGACGTGCAGTTGGCGGGCCGGTACGAGACGGACGGACCCTTTTCCAAGGGCGTCCCGAAGTATGGCGCGCTGTGGTCCCCGTTCGATTCGCTCCTCGTGCGCGGCAGCTGGAGCCAGGGCTTCCGCGCCCCGGGCGTCACCGAGTACCTGACCTCGACCAGCTCGTCGACCGGCTCGGTGTCCGATCCGCGGCGCACCCCGACCACGACCACCGGGGTCGTGATCACCACCGGTTCCAACCCGGACCCCAAGTCCGAGCTTTCCGACAACTCCACGATCGGGGTGGTCTACGAGCCGACCTTCATCAAGGGCCTGACCCTGGAGTCGAACTACTATGAGACGAAACAGAAGAACGTGCTGCAGCTGCTGTCGGCCCAGACGATCGTCAACAACGAGTCGCTCTTCCCGGACCGCGTGATCCGCGCCCCGGCGACCTCCGCCGACATTGCGCTGAACCAGCCGGGCCAGATCACGGCGATCAACCGCGTCTTCGTGAATTTCGGCACCGTGGTGAACCGCAGCATGGACTACAACCTCGACTACCGACTGCCCTGGGACCAGCTGGGCCGCTGGCACCTCAACGTGGGGGCCAGCCATACGCTCGAGGATTATCGCGCGGTGGCGCCGGGCCAGCCGGCGGTGATCCTCGAGAATGACACCGGCTCGCCGCCGAAGTGGACCTACAACGCCTCCCTCTTCTGGCATGCCGGCTCGTGGGACGCCTCGGTCTTCGCCTGGTACCTCGACGGCTTCACCTCCAACAATGCGGGCAATGCCTTCGTGGCGAACAGCTCGTCGGTGGTGTTCTACCCGACCCCCTCGGTGACCAAGATCGACTTCCGCCTCGGCTACGAGTTCAAGCAGGGCGTCTGGCGCGGCCACGGCAAGGGCCTGCGGGTGCTCGCCAGCGTGGACAACGCCTTCGACAAGAAGCCGCCCTTCTCCGACACGGTGTGGGGCTACAACGCCGGCCTGCACTCCGTGCTCGTGGCGGGCCGGACCTACGGCTTCCAGATCACCATTCCGCTCAACTAATCCCGTCGGCCTCGGCCGACTTCCTCCTCAACCCGGCGCCCGCCGTCCTCCGGCGGGCGCCCTTTTCTCCCGACATGAAGTTCCCCTTGCTCCGCCTGTTCACGCTCGCGGCCGCCCTCGCGGGCGCCGCCCACCTCCGCGCCGCGGACGCCGCCTCCGTGGCCACCTCCGCCCCGTCCGCCCCCGGCCGCCTGGCCGCGGGTGATGCCGCCCCCGACTTCACCGTCGAGGGCCCCAAGGGCGAGAAGATGAGTCTCGCGGACTTCAAGGGGAAGGTCCTGATCGTCGACGTCTCGGCCACCTGGTGCGGCCCGTGCCAGGCCGCGATGCCGAACAACGACCGCGTCTTCCGCAAGTACGCCGATCAAGGCGTCGTCCTCCTCGGCGTCACCGCCGACGACAACCATGCCGCCTACACCGGCTGGGTGCAGCGCAACGCGAGCAAGTACGCGTTCACGATGACCTTCGACCCCGCGGGCCGCGAGCACTGGAACGACTCGGTGTTCAACACCCGGTACCATGTCAGCGGCTTCCCCACGATGTTCGTGATCGGCCGTGACGGCCGGATCGTCGAGACCGTCTCGGGTGGCGGCCCGGGCGAGGATTACCGCCTCGAGTACGCGCTGGCCCGCGCCGGCGTGAAGGTCGACCTCGCCAGCCTCCCGCCGGAGCCGAAGCGCGACGCCTCCGCGCCCAAGTCGATCCCCGCGATGACCAAGACGGCGGCGATCTCGCCCCCGACCAACCATTTTGGGACGGCAAAATACGGCGACAAGGTCCCGGATCTCACCGTCGTCGGCGTTGACGGCCGCGAGGTGAAGCTCTCGTCGTTCAAGGGCAAGCCCGTGCTGGTTTCGTTCTGGACCGGCGCCCGCGCCCCGGGCGATGACGTCGCCAAGCTCTACGCGACCTACAAGGACCAGGGCCTCGTCGTCTGGGCGATCAACGTCGCCACCGAGCGCGCCGATTTCGACGCCTGGGCGAAGGCCCACGCCGCCGCCCTCGGCTACCACATTGCCTGGGATCCGGCCGGCAAGGCCTTCATGGAGTCCGCCATCAACGTGAATTTCGGTGTCGGCATGTTCCCGGCCAACCTCGTGGTCGGGGCCGACGGCGACTTCCGCGGCGGCATCATCGGCATGGGCGCGAAGACCGCCGCCTGGGTCCGCTATGCGCTCTCCCGGGCCGAGATCAAGCTGACCGACGCGGACGCCGCCGCCGTGAAAACGGTGTTCGACGAGCTCGCGAAGTCCGCCCACCCCGGTGCCATGCCGATGATGGGCGGCGGGCTGCTGGCCCCCGCGGCGGGCCCGAGGCCGGGCTTCCGCGAGAGCTACGGCCACGTCAAGGCCGGCGACGCGCTGCCGGACTTCACCGTCCTCACCCCCGAGGGCAAGGAGGCGAAGTTCTCCGACTACGCCAAGGGCAAGACGGTCGTCCTCGATTTCTGGGCCACCTGGTGCGGCCCGTGCCAGAAGGCGATGCCGCACTACCAGGAACTCAGCCGGAAATACGCCGACAAGGGCGTCGTCGTTCTCGGGGTCTGCTGCTTCGACACGCGCGAGAACTACGACAAGTGGCTCAAGGAGCATGCGGGCCAGTACACCTTCGCGACGGTGTTCGATCCCGTCGGCAAGCCCGCGGGCAGGGACGCGATCGCCAAGACCGTGATGGCCCAGGTGTCGGGTGACGCCAACAGCCTCACGCCGCTGCCGACCACGATCGTGGTCAATCCGAAGGGGCAGCTGGTCGGTTCCTACGCGGGCTACGGCCCGGCCACGCATGACACGCTCGCCAACCTGCTGATGCTGGCCGGCGTCGACCTCGCGACGGAGGACAAGCCCAAGGTGTTTTTCCCGAAGGGCTCGAGCGTCCGCCCGGCCACCATCGTGCCGAAAGGCAACCAGGCCGCCGCGCCGCACCTGACGCTGCTCAAGCCCGGCACCGTGGCGCCGGACTTTGTGATGCGGGACGTGAACGACCAGGAGCTGAAGCTCTCCTCGCTCAAGGGCAAGGTGGTCATCCTCGACTTCTGGGCGACGTGGTGCGGCCCGTGCATCGCCTCGATGCCGCACACGCAGAAGATCGCGGCCCAATACAAGGACCAGGACGTGGTCGTCATCGCCTCGGGCACGAGCGACACCATCCCGAATTTCAAGAAGTGGATCCCGGCGAACCAGCCGAAGTACCCGGACCTGCGCTTCGTGTTCGACCCGAAGGCCCGCGGCACGCCGGACTTCGAGCAGCGCGCCTCGTCCACCCTGTACGGCGTCTCCGGCATCCCGACCCAGTTCGTGATTGGCCGCGACGGCAAGATCGTCGCCGCCATCGTGGGCAACGGCGGCGAGAACGACGCCCGCACGGAGGGCGCGCTGGCGCTGGCGGGCGTGAAGATGGATCCGGCCCGCGCGGCGGAGGGCAAGAAGGCCCTGCAGCGCGCCGAGGAGGAGGAGGCCGCCAGCGAGGAGCGCCAGCGCGAGGCGGAGAAAAATCCGCCGCCGCCGTTCTTCGAGGGCGTCGGCGCCATTGCGGCCGGCAAGCCGGTCGGCGATTTCACCGCCGAGGATGCGGCCGGCAAGCCGGTCAAGTTCTCCGACCTATCCAAGGGCAAGACCACCGTCATCGTCTTCTGGTCCGCCGGCCAGGGCATCGATGAAGGAGGCCTGGCGCTGTACAACGAATTCTCCCGCCGCTACGCGGACCAGGGCCTGCTGATCTTGGGCGTCGCCGCCTACGCCGATCGCGCCGCCTACGACGGCTGGCGCAAGGAGCAGGGGAGCAAGTACGCGTTTCCGGTCGTGTTCGATCCGGCGGGCGGGGCGCCGCGCCCGGCCAAGGAATTCTCGCAGCTGACGGATGACGAGAAAAAGGCGTTCCGCGAAGTTTCGCGGGGGTACTTCGGCAAGGTCATCCCGATGAGCTTCACGGGCGGCGTGATGATGCCGGTCCCGAACGCGATCGTCGTCGACGCGCACGGCGACGCGGTGGGCATCTATGTCGGTGGCGGGCCCCGCAACCGCGAGGCGCTCTCGAACCTGCTCCTGCGGGCCGGCATCAAGCTCGCTCCCGAGGACAGGCCGCAGCGCGTCTGGACCCACGAGGAGACGAAGCCCAAGGCACCCGAGGCCAAGGTCGACCTGCTCAAGGTGGGCGCCAAGGCCCCCGACTTCACGGGCATCGATGCCGCCGGCAAGCCGGTGAAGCTCTCCGACTACAAGGGCAAGGTGGTCATCCTCGATTTCTGGGCGACGTGGTGCGGCCCGTGCATCGCCTCGATGCCCCACACCCAGGAGGTTGCCGCCCATTACAAGGACCAGGGCGTCGTCGTGCTCGCCTCGTGCACCAGCGACAGCCGCAAGGCCTTTGAAGGGTGGGTGAAGCGGAACCAGGAGAAATTCCCGGACCTCAACTTCTCGCACGACCCGGCGGAACGCTCGCCGGACCGCGTCTCGCACAAGCTCTATGGCGTCGGCGGCATCCCGCAGCAGTTCGTGATCGACCGCGACGGCACGATCGTCGCGCTTGTCACGGGCTACCTGAAGGGCGAGGTCATCCTCGAGGCCGCGCTGGCCAAGGCCGGCATCAAGGTCGACCCCGCGCTGGTCGCGAAGGGTGCCGAGGACCTGAAGAAGCGCGAGTGAGCCGGCCGCGTTCGCCATGATCGCCGAGCAATCGCCTTCCCCCACCGCCAGCTGGGTCGAGATCAGCGCCGGCCTGGGATCGTTCGGATCCCGGCTGACGCGGTTCTCGCCCGCCGAGCGCGTGGTGGCCCGCTACCTGAGCGAGGGCCTGAGCAATCGCGAGATCGCCTCGCTCCTCGGCAAGTCCGAGGCCACGGTGAAGAACCAGGTCAGCGCCTGCCTCCGCAAGTGCGGCGTGCCCACCCGCAGCCGCCTCATCGCGATGCTGCGCTGAGCGCGCACGCCGCGCCGGGTTGCTGGCACAGGAGGCAACGGAGGGAACGGAGCAGACGGAGAGGAACCACTAATCTTCGCTAATCCTCGCTAATTGGGTTCGATGGAAATCAGCGCGGATTAGCGAGGGTGGGTGGCTTCTTGCCGGCATTTGGTTCGACGGAAGGCCGCGGCCCGGCGGATCGGACCGCGGCACGTGGAGCCATTCAGCGCACTTCGTAGATCTCGGCGAGGCCAACGCCGGTGGCGCCGGCACGGCCGGTCACCTGCACGGTGTAGACGCCCGGCTTGAGGGTCACCAGCAGGGTCGAGTCGTGGGAGCCGTGCGGCAGATGGAAAGCGCCCACCCGGTCGCAGGCATCGGGCACCTCCGGATCCGCCTCCCAATCGTCGTCGGCCGCGACCTGGTTGCCCTGGCTGTCGAACAGCGCCACGTGCGACGCGCCGAGCGCGCGCCGCATGCCGAAGAGGGTGCCGAGACTGGGCCCCACGCCGCGCACCAGCACGCTTTCCGAGGTGGTGCCGGTCACGACGAAGCCTGCGATGAGCGTGCCGCCGGCCGAGCCCACGTTGGCGCGGGCCGAGATGTTCACGAGGGCGGGCGAGCCGACCGTCGGCGCAACGTCATAGAGTTCCGCCAGCGCGATCCCGGACGAGCCGTTCACCCCGGTGACGTGGGCGGTGTAGAGTCCCGCTGACAGCGGCTCCAACAGAGCCGAGTCCTTCGAATCGGCCGCCAGGGGAAACGCGCCGACGTCGGCGAACGCCTGCACGAGATCGGCGCCGCCGCCCCAGGCCTGGTTGCTGACAGTCGTCATGCCGTCGCGCCCGATCCCGAAGAGCGTGAGCTCGGGGGTGGCCAGCGCGCCCTCGACCCCGAACCCGGTGCCGAGCGTGGGCCCGATGCCGCGCAGGAGGATCGGCTTGGTGCCCTGGCCGCGCAGCACGAAGCCGACGATCAGAACCTCGTCGCCGTCGCCGACCTGGCCGCGGGCGGAAAGATTCGTGAGGCGGGCGTCCACATGGACGGTGAGGCCGGCGGCATAGATGGCGGCGAGCTGGCCGCCGGCGGAAACGGCCACCGTGTAGGTGCCGTCAAGGTAGGAGCCCACGTTGGTCAGCGTCAGCGTGTCGGTGGAGTTGTCGAGCAGCCGGCCGTTGTGCCGCCAGCGGTAGGTGAGGCCGGTGCCAACGGTGGTGACGTGGAAGGTGGCGGTGTCGCCGGCGTTCACGGTCTGGCTGTCGGGGCCGGCGGTCACGACCCCCGCCTGCAGCGTGAGATTGAGCGCCACCCGGTTCGACGTCACCTGGCCAGCGCGGTTGGTGACGGTGACCTGGTATTCGCCGACATCGCCCGCGCCGACATTGACGAGGGTGTAGGTCGGGTTGGTGGCGCCCTCGATGGGCCGGCCGTTTCGGAACCAGCGATAGGTGGGGGCGGGCGAGCCGGTGGCCACGACGGTGAAGGTCGCGGAAGCGCCGGCGAGCACGGCCAGCGACGACGGTTGCAGGGTGATGACGGGCGCGGCGTCGGTCGAGGGCGTCTGGGCAAGGGCGGGCCGGACCGCCAGCGCAAGGACGCAGGCGACGAGCGCCGGCCAGGAGGACAACAGCTTGTTCATGGCGCAGAAACGGTTTGGAGGAAACTATCCCGTTCGGGACGGAGCGCGGGCGCCCTGGCTGGCCAAGGCGAGGACCGAACGGGGACAACAACAGAGCGGCGCTAGACAGCGGCGAAGCCTCCCGGTTCGCGGAAAACCTTCCGCCCGGCCAAATCCGCCCGGTTTCACCGGGCTTCGCCACGCCGGTGGAACGACTTGCGACGAACCGCGATGCCGCCGCGGGCAACGAAACGAATGGAGTCCGGGGGCCCGCCATTTCCCGTGGCCTCCCGGGCATGGGGGTGACGCGGCCGCTTTTACTACTTTTGGCCTACCTCCGGAATCTCGACCCCGGGCGGCCACACGATGGAATGGGCGCGTTCCCCGCGCGCATGCACTCCCCGTTCCGCACGATCATCGAGCCCTTCCGGATCAAGTCGGTTGAGCCCATCCGCTTCACCACGCGCGAGCAGCGCGTCGCCGCCCTGACGGCGGCCGGGTACAACCCGTTCCTGCTGCACGCGGAGGACGTGCTGATCGATCTGCTGACCGACTCCGGCACCGGGGCGATGTCAAAGTACCAGTGGGCGGGCATGATGCGCGGCGACGAGTCGTACGCCGGCGCCGACTCGTTCTACCGCTTCGAGGCGGCAGTGCGGGACATCACGGGCCTGAAGCACGTGCTGCCGACGCACCAGGGCCGCGCGGCCGAGCGCGTGCTTTTCACGACGGTGCTGAAGCCGGGCGACATCGTCCCGAGCAACACGCATTTCGACACGACGCGGGCCAACATCGAGGCGCGCGGCGCGACCGCGCTCGACCTGCCGGTGCCCGAGGGCCGCCAGCCGCAGCTGCGGGCGCCGTTCAAGGGCAACCTCGACCTCGCCGCGCTGGAGCGCTGCCTCACGGAGCACCGCGGCCGCGTGCCGCTGGCGATGATCACGGTCACGAACAACTCCGGCGGCGGCCAGCCGGTCTCGCTGGCGAACATCCAGGGCGCGCGCGATCTCTGCCGGCGCCATGGGATCCCGCTGTTCCTCGACTGCTGCCGCTTTGCCGAGAACGCGTGGTTCATCAAGCAGCGCGAGCCGGGCCAGGCCGAGCGGACGCCGCTGGAGATCGCCCGGGCGATGTTTGAGTGCGCCGACGGCGCAACGATGAGCGCGAAGAAGGACGGCATGGCGAACATCGGCGGTTTCCTGGCGATGAACGACGCGGGCTGGACCGAGCGCGCCCGCAACAACCTGATCCTGACCGAGGGCTTCCCAACCTACGGCGGCCTCGCCGGCTACGACCTCGAGGCGCTGGCGGTCGGCTTCTACGAGGCGCTGGAGGAGGATTATCTCCGCTACCGCATCCGCTCGATCGAGTACCTCGGCGACGTGCTGACGGAAGCCGGCGTGCCGATCGTGCAGCCGACCGGCGGCCATGCGGTGTATATCGACGCCAAGGCCTTCCTGCCGCACGTCCCGCCGGCGGAATTCCCGGCCTGGGCGCTGTCCTGCGTGCTCTACCTCGAGGGCGGCGTGCGCGGCGTGGAGATCGGCTCCGTGATGTTTGGCCGCCAGCCCGACGGCACCGAGAAACCCGCCGCCATGGAGCTGGTCCGGCTGGCGTTTCCGCGCCGCGTGTACACCCAGAGCCATGTCGACTACCTCGGCGAGGTCATCCTGCACGTCCACCGCCTGCGCGAGAGGGTGCGGGGCCTGAAGTTCACCTCGGCGCCCGACGTGCTGCGGCACTTCACCGCCCGGTTCGAACCGGTCCAGGGCGGGCTGATCGTGTAGGATTGCCACAAAGCGCACGAAGCGCACCAAGCTCCTTTGCACAGGAGGCAACGGAGGAAGCCGAGGCGAGCCCGATTGGCTTCCGTTGCTTCCGGTGGAGCATCCGGAGCTTCGTGTGCTTGGTGCCCTTCGTGGCGAAAGAATGACTCAGCGAGCCGTCCACCCGCCGTCGATGGGGATGGCGGCGCCGGTGATCGACTTGGCCGCGTCGCCGCAGAGGAAGACGACGAGCGCGGCGACCTCGTCGATCTCGACGAAGCGCTTGGACGGCTGCGCGGCCAGCAGGACGTCGCGGATGACCCGCTCGCGCGAGAGGTTGTGCACCTTGGCCTGGCTCTCGATCTGGCCCTCGACCAGCGGGGTGAGGACGTAGCCGGGGCAGACCGCGTTGCAGGTGACGCCGGTCTCCGCGACCTCGAGCGCGACCGTGCGCGTGAGGCCGATCTGGCCGTGCTTGGCGGCGATGTAGGCCGCCTTGAAGGGCGAGGCGACCAGGCCATGGACCGACACGACGTTGACGATGCGGCCCCAGTTGCGGCGCTTCATGCCCGGGAGCACGGCGCGGATCGCGTGGAAGCTCGAGTTGAGGATCGTGTCCTGCACCGCGGTCCACCGCTCCTCGGGAAAATCCTCGACCGGGGAGACGAACTGGATGCCGGCGTTGTTGACGAGGAGGTCGACGGCGCCGAAGGCCTGCTCCGCCGCGGCGACCAGCGCGCGCACCTCGGCGGGGCGAGAGACATCAGCGGCGTGGTAGGCGACGCGGCCGCGGGACCCGGCCGCCAGCTCGCGGCAGAGCCGCTCGAGCGCGGTGGTTTCGCCGAAGCCGTTGAGCATGACGTTGGCGCCGGCGCGGCCGAGGGCGCGCGCGATGCCGAGCCCGATTCCGCTCGTGGAACCGGTGACGATGGCGGACTTGTTTTCCAGCATGGGTCGGGGTGGGGTTGGGCGGCGCGAATCAGTCGGCAAATCGGCGGAGCCACCGGTCGAGGGCGGCCCAGCCGGACTCGACGTCGATGCCGGTCAGGCAGAATGGCTCTGGGTAGCGGCAGTGGTCGAAGCACGGCTTGTGCGGGCAGGCGCGGCCCTCGATCCAGCCGGCCTGCGGGTGGCCGGGCGCGAAGAGCTCGGGGACCTGGGGACCGAAGATCGTGAACGTGGGCACGCCGCAGAGCGCGGCGATGTGGCCGGGGCCGGAGTCGTTGCCGAGGAAGACCGCCGCGCCGGCGATGGTGTCGACCATCTCATCCATGCCTGCGACCACCCGGGCGCCGGCCTCGCCGAGCCGCCGCCACTCGGCCAGCTGCGGCCGGTCGCACAGGATCACCGGATCCCAGCCGCGCTCGCGCAGCCGCCGCAGCACCTCGGCGTACCGGTCGAGCGGCCAGACCCGCAGCGGCTGCGACGCGCCGGAATGCAGCACGAGGCGCCGCGGCGAGACCGGCGGCTGCAGCCGGGCCTGCGCGGCGGGCACCTCCGGCAGGCGCAGTTCCGCGGCGAGCTTCCGCCAGGCCGCGGGACGGTGGGTGTGGCCGCCGTTCGCCAGGTCGCGGTCGAGCAGCCAGCCCAGCCCCGGCCGCCCGTAGCCGAGGAGCTGGCCCGGCCGCGCCAGGCGCAGGAAAACGTGGTCCGAGGCTACCGGCCAGATCGACACCGCCGCCGCGTAGCGGCGCGAACGCAGCTCGCGCAGCACCCGGCCCAGCGTGCGCCACGGCCAACGCGGCAGGTCGCGGCCGCCGGAGAAGAGCGCCCACGGGGCGATGCACGGGATGAGCTCGACCTCCGGCGCGAAGCGGCGGAGCAGGTTGCCGGCGTTCGGCACCGCCAGCAGGGTCACGTCGTAGCGCGCCAGCGCCGAGCGCAGGAAAGGGATCAGGATCGCGATGTCGCCGGTGCCGCGGAATTCCGCGACGAGCAAGGTCGGCCGGGTGCCGCGGCGCGCGCGATGCGCGGGCGGGGCGAACTCAACGCGCTCGGCGATTGCACTCATGGGAACAGCAGCGCCCGGAGCTCCGGCACGGACGCGGCGCCCGTCGTCCCGAGCTGGTGGATCACGATCGAGGCCGCCGCCTGCGCGAGCGTCATCGCCTCCGGCAGGGTGGCGCCCGCGGCCAGCGCGAGCGTGAGCGCGGCGGTCACGGCGTCGCCGGCCCCCACGATGTCGATCTCCCCGCGCACGGGAAGGGCGGGCAGGTGCACCGCGGGCGCGCCCGGGCCGGCCCCGACGATGCCCCGCTCGGCGAGCGTGATGAACACCGGCCGGCCGTTCCGGGCGGCCAGCCGCTCGACGCCCCGGAGCAGGTCGGGCAGCGCGGAGGCGGCACCGCCGGTGAGCGTGGCGAACTCGGCGGCGTTCATCTTGAAGACCAGCGGGGGAAAACGCCCGAGCCCGTGACGGCTGTCGGCCGTTACGACCAGCGACGGACGCGCGGCCGCCAGCTCGCCGACGGTGGCCAGGACGGCGTCGCTCACCACTCCCACGCCCGGCACGCCGGCCTGGTCCATCACCACCAGCGCGTCGAGCGACGGGGCGAGCGCGCGCAGCGACGCGATCAGCCGGGCCTCGAGGTCGGCGGGCGTGGGCTCCCAGTTCTTGAGGTCGAGCCGCGACAGCTCCACCGGAGCCTTCGGCGGCGCCTGCAGGAGGGGTTTCGTGTAGGTGAAGGTCCGGCGCTCGGCGGTGCGCTGGAAATGGTCGAGCTGCACCCCGGGCACCCGGCGCAGCGCCTTGAGCAGCTCGAAGCCCTCGCCGTCGTCGCCGCAGAAGCCCACCGGATACAGCGGCCGGGCCCCGAGGGCGCCGAGATTCTGGAGGATGTTGCCGGCGGCACCAGGCGAGCACCGGACCCGCACCACGTTGTGGACCGGCAGGCCCGTCTCGAGCGAGATTTCCGCCCTGGCCGGGTCGATGTCAAAGTAGCGGTCGAGCGAGACATCGCCGACGACGCCCACCCGCAGGTGGGAAAACCTGGTCGTGAGCTCGCTGAAACGCTGCGGGGACATGGCGCCGATCAAAGAGGCCGCGCTGTCCGGCCGCAAATTGAATAGGCAGATTCGGAGATCGGAGTTGGGAATTTAAATTCGGAATTCGAAGCCCGGCGCAATCCACCCCGGCCGCTCGCTTCTTCAGTCATCGCGGATTTCGGGGGTCGGACCTGAGGTTCGGAGGCTCAGGCTTCGAATTTCGAATCCCAAATTCCGATCTCCACCCCCTTCCTTGCCTTTGCCGCCGCCCATGTCAGCGTCGCGGCCCATGGCGGAGACAACGGGCGCCGGGCAGTTGCCCCGGATCGAGCGGGTGCGCGGCACCGCGGGATGGTATTCGCTGGGGCGGACCTCCGGCGGCGCCTGGTGGCTGCTGGATCCGGAGGGGACGCCGATGTTTTTCCGGGGCGTGAACGAGGTCACGGGCTCCGAGGATTCGCCGCATGCCCCCGGCGCGCGGCTGCGCAGCTGGGGCTTTGCCGGACTGGGGCCGGGCTCGGCGGCGCCGGTGCTGGAGGAGGGCCTGCCCTACGTGGCGACCGTGGACTTCGAGGGCGCGGGGGCGACCATCCACTCGGGCGATGTGCGCCTGCCTGACGTGTATGACCCGGCCTGGCCCGCGGCGGCCGCGCTCCGGGCGGGCGAGCGCTGCCTGCCGCTGGTGGAGCGTCGCGACCTGGTGGGCTGGATCACGGACGACCGCCCGGGCTGGGCGCATCCGGGCCACGCGGGCCGGCCCTCGCTGCTGCAGGTGTGCCTGAGCCTTGAGCCAAGTTTCGCGGCGTACCATGCGGCGTGGGAGTTCGTGCTCGCCCTGCACGGCGGGCGGCTCGACGCGGTGGCCAGGGCCTGGGGCACGCCGCTGGCCAACAAGGAGGTCGTCCGCGACCGGACCCGGCACGAGCAGGGCATCGCGACGCGCGGCTACCTCCGCGACGACGCCCGCTGGGCGCGAGAGTTTGCCCGGCGGTATTTCACCCTGACCAGCGCCGCGATCCGGGCGCACGACCCCCACCACCTCGTGTTCGGCTGCCGTTTCGGCGGCCGGGCGGGGGCGGCCGTCCTGCTGGAGTGCACGCACCCGGCGGTGGATGCGGCCTGGATTGACCTCGATGACGTGGCGGTGGCGCCGGCCGGTCCGGTTTTTGCCGGAGACTTCACCTGGGTGGATCCCCGGTTTCTGGGCGCGCCGGGCGCGCGCCGCGCCCGCGGGCTGACCTCGGTGGAGCGCATGCTGCGGCGCGGCCGCACGGTGCTGGAGCGGGCGGCCCGGCATCCGGCGGTGGTGGGCTTTGCGTGGAGCCGCTGGCGCGACCGGGCCGGCGAGCAGCCGCCGTTTGCGGGCGGGCTGGTGCACGGCGACGATGCCGAGGCGCGGGAGCACACCGAACTGCTCACCGACCTTAACACCCGGCTGGAGGCCCTGCGCCGCGGGATCGGTTGAGGCGTGGGAGCTGTCGATCTCTTCACAGGAGGCAACGGAGGGAACGGAGGCATTTTGAAACCACGAATCTTCGCTAACCATCGCCAATTTTGGGTTCGGAAGCATGAGCGGAGATGAGGGCCGATTGGTGTTTTCCTCGCACTCCGTTTCCTCCGTTGCCTCCTGTGAAAAAATCGCCCCGTCGGCCTTTGGTCTCGATTTTCGGACTTTGACCTTGGGGCGGGCGCGGGGTCGGATGCTGCGATGAGTCTGACGATCTGGTGCAACGCCACCTTCAACGAGGCGGCCACGCGGCTCCTCGCCGAAGGCACGAAGTCCCACCGGTTGGTGATGGCGGCCGGCGCCTCGCGCGACGTGTTGGTCGCCGGGCGGCCCGATCCGGCGATGGCGCAGGCGGACATCGCGATGGGACAGCCGGACGCGGCGCACTGCCTGGCGTGCCGGCAACTCAAGTGGGTTGAGGTCATCACCGCCGGCTACACCCGCTACGACACCCCGGAGTTCCGGGAGACCTTCCGTGCGCGCGGCTCGATCTTCACCAACGCCTCGGGTGTCTTTGCCGATCCCTGCGCGCAGCATGTGCTGGCGATGATGCTTGCCCTCGGGCGGAACCTGCTGGCGTCGTACCGCGACCAGTTGACGGACCACTCCTGGCATTATGCGGAACGCCGATACGAATCGATGCTGCTGACCGGGCAGACCGTCGTGCTGCTGGGGTATGGCGCGATCGGGCGCCGGCTCGCGGAACTGCTGCGGCCCTTTGGGATGAAAATCTACGCGGTGCGCCGCACCGTGCACAGCGAGCCCGGCGTGCACATCATTCCCGAGGAAAAAATCAGCGCGGTGCTGCCCCTGGCGGATCACGTTGTGAATCTCCTTCCGGACAACGAGAGCACGCGGAACTACGTCAACGCCCGCCGGCTGGCCTGCTTCCGTCCTGGCGCGAGATTCTACAACGTCGGCCGCGGCACCACGGTCGACGCCAACGCGCTGCTGGCGGCGCTGCAGAGCGGCCGGCTCGGCGGGGCGTACCTCGACGTGTTCGAGGTCGAACCCCTGCCGCCATCGCATCCGCTCTGGACGGCGCCGCGCTGCCACATTACGCCCCACACGGCGGGCGGTCGGCTCGACCAGGATGAGGCGATCGTCCGGCATTTTCTCTCCAACCTGAATGCGTTTGAACGCGGCGAGACCATGACGGACCGCGTGGTGTGAGCGACCGGGACAGGGCCTGGGGCGACGGGACCGACTCATCGGCTGGGTTAACATAGCGCAGAAAATGGCGGGTGGATCATTTCGCCCGTTGCGCGGGTGGAAGGACTGGGGAATAACTTCGCGCGCAATCACTCCTATGGTGACCGGACCGAGCCGGCCCTGTTGGCCGGCAACGGCGGTCCCTGAACCTAAAAACCCCGTCAACGCATGAACAAATCCACGCGTCTCATCATCACGGCTGCCGCCATGGCTGGCCTTTACGCCGGTTCCCTCGCGGTCCGCGCCCACGCTGCAGAACAGGCCGGCACGCCGGCGACCAAGGACACCTCCAAGGACAAGAGCTCCTGTAGCGGCAAGGACGGCTGCAAGGGCAAGGACTCCTGCAAGAGCAAGGACGGCTGCAAGGGCCATGCCTCCTGCAAGGGCCACAACGACTGCAAGGGTAAAGGTGGCTGCAAGTCCGGCGACAACGGCTGCAAGGGCAAGAACTCCTGCAAGGGCAAGGGCGGTTGCGGTTCAATGGACCAGCCGAAGGGCTGACGCGTTTTCCCCCAGCGGCCGGCGCCCTGCGTCGGCCGCTTTTTTTTCGCCGCCCGCCGCGCCTTCGTCCAGTCTTCCGCCATGCCCGCCAACCCGTTCAACAGTCACACCGACTACGGCATCGGCATCGGGCTCCGCGTCCCGCACTACCGGCACATCCTCGAAAGGAAGCCGGTCGTCGACTGGTTCGAGATCATCTCCGAGAATTTCCTGGTCGGGGGCGGCCGGCCGCTCGAGGTGCTCGACTCGATCCTGGAGCAGTACCGCGTCGTGCAGCACGGCGTGTCGCTCTATTTCGGCTCCACCGACCGGCCGGACCGCGAGCACCTGCGGCGCCTGAAGGCCCTGGTCCGGCGCACGGGCACGCCGTGGCTGTCCGACCACCTCTGCTGGGGCAGCGTCGACGGCACCTACACCCACGACCTGCTGCCCATGCCGTACACGTTCGAGGCCGCCCGCCGCACCGCCGCGAAGATCCGCATGGTGCGGGATTTCCTCGAGGTGCCGATCTGCGTGGAAAACGTCAGCAGCTACGCCGAGTTCCACCTCTCGGAAATGACCGAGTGGGAATTCCTCTCCGAGGTCGTCGAGCGCGCCGACTGCGGAATTCTGCTCGACGTGAACAACATCTACGTCTCGTCGCGCAATCACGGTTTCAATCCCTACGACTATGTCGACGGCATCCCGGCCCACCGGGTCGGCCAGATGCACATCGCGGGGCACACCAAGTTTGAGAAGTACATCCTCGACACCCACGACCACCCGGTGCTCGACCCGGTGTGGAAGCTCTACGCGCATGCCACGCGGCGGTGCGGCGTGACTGCCACGCTGCTCGAGTGGGATGACCGCATCCCTTCCTTCCAGGAGGTGCACCGCGAGGCGCTCAAGGCGAACGCCTTCATCGCCGAGGCCCGGGCCGCCGGCCCGATCCGCGCCGGCCGGCCGGCCGGCAAGTCACCCGCCCGCCGGACGGGCGCACCCGCATGAAGCCGGCCGGGTCACGTCCGCAGAACCTGCGCGCGCTGCAGCGGCTCATGCACCGCGCCATCCTCCGACCGCTGGCCCCGGGCGACCGGACGCAGCGCCGCTGGACCGATGGCCGGACCGCGCGGGAGATGGCGGAGTCGTTCGTGAAGGCGAACGACCGCCTGACAGCGCTGGAGCGGCTCGAGATCTACAACCGGATGTACTGGTTCCGGATCCTGGACTGCCTGTACGACGACTATCCCGGGCTGCGGGCGGCGCTGGGTCCGCGGAGATTTCACCGCCTTGCCGTGGCGTACCTCACGCGCCATCCGTCGCGGTCGTTCACGCTCCGCAATCTTGGTTCCCGGCTCGAGGCGTTCATCCGGCGCCAGCCGCGGTGGACCGCGCCGCACACGGCGCTCGCCGCGGAGCTGGCGCGATTCGAGTGGGCGCAGACGGTCGCGTTCGACGAGGCCGCCCGTCCGGTGGTGACCGCGGCGGAGCTCGCGAAGGTCGCGGCGGGCCGCATCCGCCTGGCGTTGCAGCCCTACGTGACGCTGCTGGCAGTGCGGCACCCGGTGGACGCCTACGTGCGGGCCGTGAAGGAACGCGATGCGCTGCGGACCGAGGCCAGCAATGCCGCGGGCCGTTCGCGGGTGTCGGCGCGCCTCCGTCGGGTGGCGCGGCCGCGACCGGAGCGCGGGTGGCTCGCGGTGCACCGCGTGGATAACCGGCTTTACTACAAGCGGCTCGAGCCGGCGGCGTACCGGATGCTCGCGGCCCTGCGCGACGGTCGGACACTGGAGCAGGCCGTGGCCCGGGGCGGCCGGGCCGTCACGGCCGAACAGGTGCGCACCTGGTTCGAGCTCTGGACGCAGCTGGGCTGGATCTGCCGCCGGAAATAATCCGGACCGAGGCGCCTCTCACCTTCATGAACCCCAAGACCCTGTACCTCAAACTCGACGCTTTGCTCGCCACGCTGGGCGGCTGGCTCGCGTCGCCCTTCCTGCTCGCCGTCCGGTTGTACTGGGGCTGGGGCTTTTTCCAGACCGGGAAGGGCAAACTCCTGAACCTCGAGCGCACGGCCGGATTTTTCGCGAGCCTGCACCTGCCGGCCCCGAAGCTGAACGCGGTGGCGGCGGGATCGGTCGAATGCTTCGGCGGCCTGCTCCTGCTCCTCGGCCTCGGCGGCCGGATCGTGCCGGTCCCGCTGATCTTCACAATGCTGGTGGCCTATGCGACGGCGGAACGCGACGCGCTGCGGGCAATCACGAGCGACCCCGACCAGTTCACCGCTGCGGCGCCGTTCCTCTTCCTGCTCGCGGCGCTCACGATCTTCGTGTTTGGCCCCGGCAAGCTGTCGCTGGACGCGCTGCTCGGCCGGAAGCAGGCCGCGTCGGCGAAATCGGCGTAGTCTTCGGGTCGATGCTCGAGCCTCGGTTTTGCCACCAAGGGCACCAAGCACACGAAGCTGAGGGAAAAGAAGCCCAGTGCTTCGTGAGCTTCGTGCCCTTGGTGGCAATGTCGGTTCCCGTTCGTCTCCGGGCCCGCTGGCACGGGACAAAATAAGAGCGCGTTGGGGACAACGCGCTCCCGGGGATCGGGAAGTTTTTTCGTCAGGCCTTCGGCGGCGGATTGCAGAGGTGCTCGTAGGCGTAGACCATCGCGCCGACGCAGATCGGGATCGTGACGAAGATGCCGATGATGAGGCCGATCACGCCGAGCGCGGCGATGATGGCACCCAGGAGCACCAGGCCGAACATCCGCCACCACTGGGAGGTGACCACCCGCCGGCTGACCTCCATCGCCGTCCAGAACTCGAGCTTGCGGTCGATGACGAGCATGTACGCGAACGAGTATGAGACGGCGAGGTAGATGCCCGGCAGGACGAGGCAGAGCACGCCGAGGCCGGTGAGGAGGTTCACCAGCAGCGAGGTGATGACCAGCGGCCCGAGCGCCAGCGAGAAGCCGCTGAAGACGTCGCCCAGTTCGGCGGGCTGGCCGCGGATCTTTTTCAGGTAGTAATAATAGAGTCCGCCGTAGAAGACACCGCCCAGCAGCAGGCTCGCGAGGATGCCGACAAAGGGGATCGAGCCGGCGACCATCGCGACGATCACGAGGACGGCGGTTGCCCCGACCATCGGCCAGAAGTCGGAGCGGAGCAGGTCCCAGCTTCGCGAGATGCAGCCGCCGATGCTCAGCGGCGAGCCGCGCGCGATCAGGTCCGCGGCGTAGGCCTTCGGGTCGACCGGCCCGATGGCCACGGGCGGAGGCGGTGTGGCCCCGCTGAATTCCGGGAAGTCACCCAGCCGACGCCACTCCTCGGTCCCGACCGCCTTGGCCTTGGTATCGAGGTTGGCCCGCCCACCTGCCAGCCAGCCCCGCACTTGCTCAGCCGAGACCGGACCGTACTCCTTGCCGTCGCCGCCAATGATGGTGAACATACGCCGGAAGGACTAAGCGGGCGCCCGGTGGGCGTCAACGGCGGAGGGCGGCGCGCCGGCGAATTCCTCCCGGTCCCGGCCTACCGCTGGTACACCACGCCGCCCTTCATGACGAAGCTCACGTGCTGCAGGCGGGTGATGTCGGCGAGCGGATCGCCCGGAACGCCGACGAGGTCGGCCAGCTTGCCGGGCTCGACCGAGCCGAGGGTCGATTCGACGCCGAGCAGCCGGGCACCCTCGATGGTGGCGGACTGGATGGCCTTCATCGGCGGCATGCCCGCCTCGACCATGTACTGGAACTCCTTCGCATTCTCCCCGTGCGGGGCGACGCCCTGGTCGGTGCCGAAGGCAATCTTCACGCCCGACTGGTAGGCGTGCTGGAACGTCGTCTGGATCAGCGGGCCGATCAGGAGCGCCTTGGGCACGACGACCGGCGGGAAATAGCCCGGGATCCGGGCCTTTTCGCCGGCGAACCGGCCCGCGCTGATCGTCGGCACGTAGTAGGTGCCGTGCTGCTTCATGAGGGCAATGACCTCGTCGCTCATGAAGGTGCCGTGCTCGATCGAGTCGATGCCGGCCTCGACGGCCCGCTTCATGCCCTCGGTGCCGTGGGCATGGGCGGCGACCTTCAGGCCGTATTCGTGCGCGGTGGTGATGATCGCCTTGAGCTCGTCCGGGGTGAACTGGGCGTTCTGGCCGTTGACCGCGAGCGACAGGACGCCCCCCGTGGCGGTGATCTTGATCAAGTCGCTGCCCTCCTTGTAACGCTGGCGGACCGCCTTGCGGGCCTTGTCCGGGCCGTTGATCACGCCCTCCCTCGGGCCCGGATCGCCCATCAAGGCATAGTTGCTGCCGTTGGTCGGGTCGCCGTGCCCGCCCGTGGTCGCGATCGCGGTGCCAGCGGTGTAGACGCGGGGACCGTCGACCCAGCCGGCGTTGATCGCCTTGCGCAGCGCGATGGTGGACCGGTCGTGGTCGCCGAGGTTGTGCACGGTGATGAAGCCGGCCAGCAGGGTCTTCTTTGCGTAGTAGGCCGCCCGCAGCGCATAGTCTCCCGGGTTCATGAAGAACCGCTCGGACGGCGACTGCGGGGAAGTCTGGTCGTTGAGGTGGACATGCATGTCCATCAGCCCCGGCAGGACGGTGGCGGCGGAAAGGTCGATGATCTCGTCACCGGCGGCCGGCGGCGTGAAGCCCGCCTCCACCGCGGTGATGCGGTCGTCGGTCACGACCACTGTCACCTGCTTTCTCGCGCGGTCGCTGACCCCGTCGATCAGGGTGCCGGCGTGAATCAGGGTGCGGGCCGGAGCGAGCAGGGCGGTGGCGCCAAACAGAAGGGTGGCCGCCAAGAACGGGCGGCGGGGGTTCATGATCGACGTTGATGTGGTCAGGGGCGATTTCGGGCAACAGGGGAATGCGGTCGCCGGCCTAGTCTGGGTTTTCCTCTCGGTAGCGGGCGCGCTGGCCCTTGGCGATCCGTCGCCACACCGCGCGGTTGGCGCGGGCGAGGCGCGGGTCGGACTTGCGGGCCGCGTGCGCCCGCTCGCGCTGGAGCTTCAAGTAGCTTTGCCAGCGAGCCGCATCGAGCTCGCCCGCATCGAGCGCGGCCTGCACGGCGCAACCAGGTTCGTCTCGGTGCGCGCAGTCGCCGAAACGGCAGCGGGTGGCGAGGGCGGCAATGTCCGCGAAAGTCTCGTCGAGCATCGGAGCGGTGACATCCCAGAACTGGAGTTCACGCAGGCCGGGCGTGTCGATGACGAGGGTGCCGGACGGCAGGAGCAGGAGTTCGCGGCGGGTCGTGGTGTGGCGGCCCTGATCGCGCTCGCCGCTCACGCCCGCGGTCCGCTGGTGGTCGGAACCGAGGAGACGGTTGACGAGGGTGGACTTGCCGACGCCCGACGAGCCGAGCAGCGCGACGGTCTGGCCGGGCGCGAGCCAGGGGGCGAGAGCCGCGGCCGGATCGGCGTCACAGGCGGCGCTCAGGGTCACCACGGGCGCTCCCGCGGCGATCTCCCTGACTGCCGCCGTGACATCGGCGGGGTCGGATGCGAGGTCGGCCTTGTTGAGCAGGACGACGGCCTGGGCGCCGCTTTCCCTCGCGGCCGCGAGATAGCGTTCGATGCGACGTAGCTTGAAGTCGCCGTCAAGCGCCGAGACCAGGAAGACGGTGTCGACGTTGGCGGCGATGATCTGGGCGACTTCGGTGCGACCCGCGGCGCGGCGCACGAACGCACTGCGCCGCGGGAGCACGGCGTGGATGTCGGCGACGGTTTCGCCGGGTCGCGGCCGGACGACGACCCAGTCGCCGACCACCGGGAGGTCGGTGGGAGAGCCGGCGTCAAACTGGAGGCGGCCGGTGCAGGCGCCCGTGAGTTCACCGAGGGCGGAATAGAGTGTGCAGGACGATCCGTACCCGAGCGCAACCCGGGCGGGCGCAAAGTCTGAGGTGGAGTAGGGTTGGAAATGATGCGCGAAGGCATCGTCCCAGCCGAGGGAGGAGAGATTCATGGTCGGAGCGAGCGGAACAAGAGAAGGTCGGGTCAAAAGGCACGGACGGCGGCGCCGCCTGCGAAAAACAAGAAAGGCCGCCCGGACGGGCGGCCTTCGTTTTCAAAACGCGAATCCGGGCGTCAGCGACGCGCGGCAGGGCCAACCGGCGGGAGCGAGGGGAGGATTCGGACAATCTCGTTCATAGTCGCTTGGAGGTTGGCGGGAGGTTGCCGGAGGCAACGTTGGAAGCGAGCCAAACGCGGGGTGTGATGTCAACTTCCGGGCAAACGCTCGTGGCAGCCGAAGGAAGGAGGCGGGTGGTCGCCCCGGCCCGGCCTATTCTCGTCGGCGGCTACGGGAGCGTGATCCTGCGTTCGGCGGGTTCGGGGTGTTGGCGATAGAACAAGGCCGTGTGCCCGACTGTGCCGACGCAGACGCAGCGGCCCTCGTCGGCGATCCGGTTGCAGAGCGCCGCGCGCTCGTCTCGATCGGCACCGAGAAAGCGCAGCTTCACCAGCTCGTGGGCGCGCAGCAGGCGCTGCAGCTCGGCGAAAAAGGCCGGCGTGATCCCGCCCTTCCCCAGCTTGAGGGCGGGTTCCAGCGTCTGGCCGAGGCCGCGCAGGTGGGATTTTTGGGCGCCAGTGAGTGGAAAGTCGTACATGCGATGGGAAAGTTTGACGGGAAGACAGGGGATGGGGTCGGTAGGACCCATCAGCCGGCTGAGACTCTTGGGAAGGAGGCTCGGGGACAAGCGGTCTCAGCGGCCAAAGTGGTTGATCGGCAGTTCGCGCCACTGGCCGGCGGCCAGGTTTTCCAGCTCGAGATCGCCGAAGCGCAAGCGGTGGAGCCTGAGGACGGTGAATCCCGAGGCCGCAAACATCCGGCGTACCTGATGGTAGCGCCCTTCGGTCAGCGTGATCTCCGCCTCACGCGGCCCAAGCGCGGTGAGGACGGCCGGGGCGCAGGGATCCTCCTCCCCTTCGAGGAGCAAGGCGCCGCTGGCAAAGCGCTCGGCCAGTTCGGGCGCAAGGTCGCGGTCGACCGTGGCGCGGTAGACCTTCGGGACCTTGTGCCGGGGCGAGGTGAGGCGATGGACGAGGGGCGCGATGTCGGTGAGCAGGAGCAGCCCGCTGGTCTCCTTGTCGAGCCGGCCGATGCTCGTGACCTGGGGATTTCGCCGCTGCCACCGCGGGGGGAGCAGCGAATAGACGCTGGGACCCTCCCGCGCGTCGTGCGAGCACACCAGGCCGAGGGGCTTGTGCAGGAGCAGCAGGAGCGGGTCCGGATGATCCAGCGGTTCGCCGTCGACCCGGACCTCCGCCTCGGCCGCCTTCCGCCCGAAGTCGTCCACGGGCCGGCCCGCGACCGTCACCCGGCCCGCCTCGATCCAGGCGCGCGCCTCCCGCCGGCTGCAGTAGCCGAGGTTGGCGAGGATCTGGTCGAGACGGCGCATTCCGCGAGACAAGCCGAGCGGCCGCCCGCCGCAACTGAACTCCGCCGGAAAAATGTTTCACCCGGCCGGGACCATGGCACTTTCGACCAGCAACGTGATGCCGTATCTCTTGCTCCTGCTCGCCGTCCTTTCGGTCGCGGTTGCGCTGCTGACACTGCTCCGCGCGCCCGCGTGGGTGGTGGCCTGGAAGCTGGCGATCCTGGCCGGCGAATTCGGGCACTGGCTCGCCCTGGTCCCGCTGGCGGTGGGTGGCGCGGCGGTCTGGGCCGAGGACGGCGGGATGCGCGTGGCGATAGTCGTCCTGTGCGCGGTGGCGCTGGCCGGGTTCCTGCGGCCGGTGGTTTCCGCGATGCGGGTCGCCGGACCCCTGCCTTCGGGGCTGCGGACGGCTTTCGGCGGCGCGGCGCCGGCGGGGGCGGTGCTGGGTTGGCGGCGGCTTTTCACCGGCAGTCCGCGCCCCCGCGCGCGGGTGACGACCGAGCGGTTCGCCGGGGCGGACGGCCACGAGCTGCTGCTCGACCTGTACCGTCCGGAAGGTCCGGTCAATCCCGGCGGTCCGCGCCGGCCCTGCGTGGTGATGATCCATGGCGGCGGGTGGGACGGCGGTGACCGGATGCAGCTGGCGGAGTGGAACCACTGGCTGGTGGCCCGCGGCTGGATCGTGGCGGCGGTGAGCTACCGCCTGGCGCCCACGTGGCAGTGGCCGGCGCAGCGCGCGGATGTGCTGGCGGCGATGGACTGGCTGAGGTCCCGGGCGGACGGGTTGGGACTCGACCCGGAGCGGTTTGTCCTGTTCGGGCGCTCGGCGGGCGGGCAGCTCGCGACGGCGGTGGGTTTCGGGGCGAACGACCCGGCGATCCGGGGGGTGATCGCCCTGTACGGCCCCCACGACATGCCGTTCGCGTGGTCGGTGTCGCGCGAGGACGACGTGCTCAATTCCCTCAACCTGATGCGCCAGTACATGGGCGGGCCGCCGGACGACACGCGGCGCGAGCATTATGCCACGGCGAGCGGGCAGGCGATGGCGCACGCGGGTTCGCCGCCGACCCTGCTGGTGCACGGCGACCCGGACACCCTGGCGTGGGTCCGGCACAGCGAGCGCCTGGCGCACCGCCTCCGCGAGCTCGGGGTGCCGCATTATTTCCTGAGGCTGCCGTGGGCGACCCATGCCTTTGACTTCAATCCCGACGGTCCCGGCGGCCAGCTGACAGCCTATGCGCTGGAATGGTTTCTGGCGTCGGTGGGGGGTGGGCGGCCCCGGTCCTGACCGGCCGGGACTGAAGTCTCTTTGCCTTTGCGCGAGTTTAGGCTGGGCAAGGGCGCAGGCATTTGGAATGCCTTGGGTTTCGGCGTTTCACGCCAAAATCTATGTCACTCTGGGAATACAAGGTCATCACCAGCGGCAAGGGCGGTTTCGCGAGCCCGGCGCTGATGGAAAAATTTCTGAACGAACTCGGCCGCGAGGAATGGGAGATCATCCACTTCCAGACGCAGCCGGACAACCTGCTGGCGTTCACGGGCCTCGCCCGGCGGACGACGCAGCGCGACTGGTCGCTCCAGGACGCGGCGGCGGCGGCGGCGGCGGCGGAAGCAGAGAAGCTGCGCGCGGAGTTTGCCGCCAAGTTCCAGGCGGCCACCGCGGCGCCGGCCGCGGAGGAGAAGTCGGCCAGCTTTCTCGATGAGAAGGTTGCGCCCGACGACGGCTTCCGGAAGCCCATCGACACCTCGCGGGACGACGATCCCGAGGCCGAGGACGACAAGGGCGACGAGGAGAAGGACGAGTGGGACCAGCTCAACGCGGAGGACGAACTCCCGAGCTTCTTTGACGCGCTCAAGCCCCACATGCGCCGCAACCAGCGCGGACCGGGCATGTCGGTCGGCGTCGATTATCTCGCGAAGAAGTGGGGTCTCGCCGAGGAGGACATCAAGGGCGCGCTCGTCGAGTGCGGCCTGCAGATCCCGGCCGACGAAAACGCCAAGCCCGTGTACATCGAGTACGACGGCGACCTCTTCTGGGTGAACATCAACCGCCGCGGCGAGCTGTGGATCAACACGCGCGAGAAGCCGCGCCCGGTCTTCCGCATCGTGCAGGGCACCCGCGTCGAGGGCGACACCGGCACCGAGAACGGCGGCCGCCGGACGGAGGCGGAGGCGCCCAAGCCCGCGGAGGCGGCGGGCGAGAGCAGCGGCGGCCGGGCCCCGAAGCCCGAGACCCCGCCGGAGCCCCTGCCAGCCGGCCCGGCCCTGCTTGAGAAGGTCCGTCCCCACATGCGCCGCAACCGCCGGGGCCCGGGCGGCTCGGGCAGCGCGAGCTTCCTTTCCCGCGCCCTGCGCTGCAGCGAGGCGGAGCTCACGGCCGGCTTCCAGGCGCTCGGCCTGGTCGTGCCAGGAAAGGCTGACGACAAGCCGGTGTTTGTGGAAGTCGGCGCCGAGCTGTGGTGGCTCAATCTCGACTCGCGCGGCGGCCTTTGGATCAACGGCCGCGACAAGGATTCCGGCGATGCCGCGGCTCCGGCCGCACCTGGCGCCACGGCGGCTTCGCCGGCAACCGCGCCGGCCTCCGCCGAACTCGCTCCGGCGGCCGCGACTGCGCCGGCACCCGAGGCCGGCGCCGTGCTGGCCGCGGTCCGCCTGCTCCTCAAGGAGACCAAGACGGGGGCGGTGGCGGGCAGGGCCGATCGCCTTGCCGAGGAACTGGGCAAGCCCGCCGAGGAGTTTGTCGCGACACTGGTGGGCGCCGGTCTCAAGGTGCCCGAGAAATCCCGCGAGAAACCCGTGTTCGTCGAGCATGCCGGCGAGATCTTCTGGCTGAACAAGAATGCGAAGGACGAGCTCTGGCTGAATGCCAAGGCATCGAAGTACGCCGACCAGGGTGACGGCGAAAAGAAGCCGGCGCGCCGCGGGAGGAAGAAGGAAGAAGGCTGATCGCCGCGCCCGGCGACTTGGTGGGCTCAAGGTTCAGGTCGAAAGTCGAAGGTCGGTCACCGACCTGATGGATACGCTGGCCGACTTTTGACCTGAGACCTGTGACCTTCGACGCGCGGCCTTCGGCCGCGCTCCTACGCTTCAATCAGCCCGCGGCGGATCGCGAAGCGGACCAGGTCGGTCTGCGTCTGCAGGTTGAGCTTCCGCATCAGGTTCGTGCGGTGGGTCTCGGTCGTGCGCGGACTCAGGAAGAGCTTCTCGGCGATCTCGGAATTGCCCATGCCCTCGGCGGCGTACTGCAGGACCTCGCGCTCGCGCGGCGAGAGGGTGGCCAGCGGATCGTTGGCGTCGGCCGGCTTGCTGACCAGGGCGCTGATCGCCCAGTCCGACAACGGGGCGCTGAGGAAGCGCCGGCCGGCCGCCACCTCGCGCGCGGCGTGGAGGATCTCGGCGGTGTCGGATCCCTTGAGCAGGTAGGCCGCCGCGCCAGCCCGCAGCGCCTCGATCACGTAGGGCTCGTCGTTGTGCATCGAGAGCACGAGCACCCGCGTGGCCGGGGCAACGCTGCGGAGCTGCCGCAGGACCTCGATGCCGTTGAGCCGGGGCAGGCTGAGATCGAGAAACAGGAGGTTGGGCCGGAGCTTCTCCACCGCCTGCACCGCCGCGAGGCCGTCGGCCACCTCGGCCAGCACCTGGTAGCCGGATTCGCCCTCCAGCACGGAGCGGACACCCTTGCGCACTATCTCGTGATCGTCTGCCAGCACTACGGTCGTCATGGGGAGAAAGCGGAGCCCGGGGCGTTGGCCGCGGCCGGGGGACTGAGGGGGAACTCGGCTTGGATACGGGTGCCCTGGTTGACCCGCGAGTAGATTTCGACGGTGCCGCCGACCAGGCCCACGCGTTCCGAGAGGCTCGTCAGGCCGATGGAGTGACGCGACGCCAGCACCGCCTCGAGATCGAAGCCGCGGCCCCGGTCGGCAATCTCGACAAGCAGGCGTCCGCCCGGGAGGGTCCCGGGATCATGCGTGATGCTGACCGCGGCTTCGCGACAACCGGCGTGGCGGGCGATGTTGGTCAGGGCCTCCTGCACGATGCGGAACACCGCGATCTCCAGCTCCGCAGGCAGCCGCTGCGGCGGCAGCGAGGCGTCAACCGTGGCGTGGATGCCGGTCTGCCGCTCGAACAGCCGGGCGTGCCACTCGAGCGCGGGGCCGAGGCCGAGGTCGTCGAGGATGCGGGGGCGGAACTGCTGGGTCAGTTCGCGCACGTGGCCCATCAGGTCGGTGGCCAGGCCGAGGGTCTCGCCCAGGCGTTCCCGGAGGGAGGTCCCCGGATCGGTTTCCGCCGAGCGCACCAGCGCCTCGAGCTGCAGCTTCAGGCCGGTGAGCATCTGGCCGACCTGGTCATGCAGCTCGCGCGCGATGGCGCGGCGTTCGTCCTCCTGGATCTTGAAGAGGCGCTTGGAGAGCGTCTGCAGGCGGGCCGCGTGCTTGGCCGCGGCCAGCTCGGCCTGCTGGCGCACGGCGATCTCGCGCTGCAGCTCGGCGGTGCGGCTCGCAACCTTGGCCTCGAGCGAGAGGTTGAGCTCGGCGAGCTCGCGGTTCAGCTGCTGGTTGAGCCGCTCGGTCTCGGCGCGACGCAACAGGCTGGTGAGCGAGAACACCAGCTCGAGCAGATAGCCGTCCTGCTGGAGGATGTAGTCTTGGGCGCCGAGCTTGAAGGCCGCCGTAGCCGTCTCGCCGTCATTGCGCGCCGCGAGGAGGATCACGGGCACGTCCGGGAAGTGGGAGCGCAGCGTCCGCAGCGCGTCGAGCGGGCCGGCCGAACCCGGGGCCGGCCCGAGGATCATCGCGTCGTATCCGGGCCGAGCCGCCGGCGCGGCGTCGAGCGCGGTAATTGACGGGAGCGCGGTGCAAGCCAAGCGCGGGGCGTGGCGCGCGAGGAAGGCGGTGAGATTCTGGCGCAGCGACTCGGACTGCTCGATGAGCAGCACGGTGGCGGTGGCGGGAGCCCGGTGCGGCGGCGGGCGGCCGCCATGGCGGGCGTGCACGCTCCGCACCAGCGTGGGCAGCTCGAGGAACTGCGGCGAGGCCTTGTCCACGCAATCCACGGCTCCGGCCCGGATCGATTTCACGGCGAGGGGCGTCTGGCCCTTGGCACTGACCATGATCACCGGCGTCGGGTCGCCGCGCGACGCCAGCTCGTTCAGGATGTGAAGACCGTTGATGTCGGGCAGCTCAAGGTCGAGGAGCAGCACGTCGATCCCGCCGCGCGCCATGCGGTCCAGGCACTCCCGGCCGCTTCCGACCGTCTCCAGCTCACACTCCGGCGCCTCCTGCTGAAAGTAATCCCGGACCACGTCGGTGATCTGAAAATCGTCGTCGGTATAAAGGACGCGGATCATGGCGGTAACGGACTCGGGGCGGCGATGACGCGCCGCCTAGAAGAATCCATTCCCGGGCGGACCGCGACCATATTCCGCGGCTTCATCTTATTGTCATCAAATGGATTGGAAATTTTTCCCAAAGCCCCCAGCGTGAATTCCCCCAGGTGGAGTAGGATTCTCCCCCAGCGTTTTTTACGGGTATTTGACACGTGGGAACCCGGATGCTCCCGGAGTGCGAAAAGCGGTAGGTTGGTTCCATGACGATCCCCGCCCCAGGCCCGGAACGACGGTCGTGGACCGTTCGCATCGTGGCGGGGCTGGCCCTGATGCTGGGATCGCTCGCGATGACGGGTTGCACGGTGCTTTCGATGGAGGGCGATTTTGCCACGGTGGTGGCACTCGCGCCGGCGCCGACCGTGGTCCCGGCCGGGCAGGAGCTGTCGGCGGCCGAGCACGCGGCCAACCGGATCAGCGGTGGCCAAGCCTACCGGGGCCTGGGTGATTCGATGATGCCGTTGTACGTGACGGGCACCGCAATCGTGGTCGCGCCGTGTGACTTTCGCCAGCTGCGCGCGGGTATGACCGTGCTGTACGTGAATCACGAAGGCCGGGGGGTCGCGCACGTGCTGACGAGCCGCATGATCGGTGGTTGGACCGCCCGGGGGGTGGCTAACGCCGCGGAGGATCCTGACCTGGTTACTTCCCGAAACCTGGTAGGGGTGGTCGCGCAGGCCTTCGCGTCGGCCGACACGACCGTGCGGCGAAATTTCGCGGGCCAGCTGGCCGCCATGAGCGGCCAGACACAGCTGGCGCTGGGCGGCGTCGGATCAGTCCAGTCGATCGGCTCGGCCCAGGTTCGCACCAACTGAGCCCAAGCCCATCAGTTGATGGGCGTCGGTTGGAAACTGGAGGCGCGGGGCTTGGCGTACACCCCGGAGACTCGAAGCGAGGTCCTGGAGCGATTTTACAGGAATTGTAGCCGCAAAGATGCGCAATAAAGCGCAAGCACTCGTCGCCACAGCGCTGCGCCCTACAAAGGCAAGGGCCCGAGGTCTACGATCACTCGGCCGCTGGAGCTGGAATCGGATTGATCTGCGTTCCCTGCGCCTCTTTGCGGCTGCACCCTTGTTGAAATCGTTCTAGACCATCGGCCGGAACTTGCCGACCACGCCGGTGAGGCAGGCGGTGATCTGGCCGAGCGAGCACGATTCAACGGTCGAGATCAGCTCGGCGAAGACATTACCGCCGGCCCGGGTGACATTCTCGAGCCGCTGCAGGGCCTCGGGCGACCGCCGGGCGTGGCGCCGCTTGAAGACCTGGAGTCGCTCGACCTGCAGCCGCTGCTTGCGGGGGGAGGTCCGGGCGAGCGGCACGCTCGGCAGGGGCTCGTCCGACACGTAGCGGTTCAGGCCGATCACGGGACGCTCGCCGGAGTAGATCTGGCTTTCGATGCGGTGGCCGGCCTCCTGGATCTTGCTGCGCTGATAGCGCTGCTCCATCGCCGCGATCACCCCGCCGAGCGTGTCCATCTCGCGGAACACGTCCAGGATCGCCTTCTCGACTTGACGCTCGAGCGCCAGCAGGCCGGGCGCGCCGCCGAAGAGGTTCATGGTGTGCCTGAACAGCCCGGACTCCTCGAGGAGGATCGACTGGCCGTGGGAGGCGAGGAGCGCGTACTGCTCGGTCGGCGTCGTGAACGGCTCGTCGGCCGAGTTCGAGTGGCACGAGTTCGTGTAGTTGAGGTACGCGAGCATCAGCTCGACGGCGGTGCGCGTGAGGTTGTTCTGGAACTCCGCCGCGATGAGTGAGCGTCCCGAGGTCTGCGTGTGCAGCTTGAGAATCTGCGCCTTGGCGTCGGCGCCAAAGACATCGCGCATGCCGATCGCCCAGATGCGACGGCAGACCCGGCCGAGCACGAGGTATTCCACGTCGAGGCCGCAATCGAGGAAGAAGGAGAGCCGCGGGCCGAACTGATTCACGTCCGCGCCGCGCTGGCGCAGCAGCTCGGCATAGGTGAAGCCGTTCGACAGCGTGAACGCCGCCTGCTGCACCGGCGTCGCGCCCGCCTCGGCGATGTGGTAGCCGGAAATCGAGACCGGGTACCAGCGTGGCAGGTTGGGCACGCACCACTCGATCATGTCGCAGAGGAAGCGGAGCGACGCGTCCACCGGGAAGATCACCTCGTTCTGCGCCTGCACTTCCTTGAGCATGTCGGCCTGGATGGTGCCGCGCAGCTGGGCGGCGCTCTCGGGGCCGAACCGCCGCTTGGCCGCCGCGATGAACATCGCAAGGATCACCGGCGCCGGCGCGTTCATGGTCATGGAGACCGACGCATCCTTGCGCGTCAGGTCGAAGCCGGCAAAGAGCCGGGCCATGTCGTCCACGGTGTCGATCGCGACCCCGCCCTCGCCGACCTTGCCCAGCACGCCCGGGTGGTCGGAGTCGAGGCCGTAGAGCGTCGGTCCGTCGAAGGCGGTGGAGAGCCGGAGGCTCTTCTGGTGGCTCGACAGGTACTTGAAGCGGGCGTTGGTGTCCTCCGCGAGCCCGAGGCCCGCGAAGAGGCGCATCGGCTCCTCGCCGGCGCCGGACGCCCGATCGAGGTACATCTCGCGGTAGGCCGCGGTGGCGTAGGGAAACTGTCCCGGGAAGCCCTGGCTCAGGAGGTACTCCGCGATCGCGCCGGGCTCGTCCGTGTCGGGCAGCGCGAGACGCGGCAGCGGCGTGCCGGTGGGCGAATGGGTCACATCCACCGACGCGCGCAGCTTTTCCCACCGGGCGCGCAGCTCGGCCGCGAAGGCGGCGTCGGTGCGCGCGCGGCGGACCTCGGCGGTCACGTGGCGGTTGTAGGCGTCGACGGTGTCGGCGATTTTTCCGAGCTGGCTCATCTGGGATGGGGCGGGATGGAAGGGTGGAGGATGGCGGTGCCGCTCAGGCCTCGATCCGGAGCTGGCAGGGTTTCTCGCCGCCGGCCGGCTCGAGGGCGCCCAGCCGGGCGAGGGCGGCGAAGAGCTGGTCGACGCCGGGATCGAAGTGCTTCGCGGCGGTCGTGGCATGCAGCGTCTGGCCGCGGGCGTTCTGGTTGAGCCGGGCCTGGATCTCGGCGCGGGCGGTGTGCGCCATCGGATGGTCGCACTTGTTGAGCGCCACGAGGTCGGCGCCGTTCAGCAGCGCGATTTTCTGGAGCTGGATCAGGCCGCCGTAGTGGGGCGCGAGCACGAAGAGCGTGGCGTCGACCAGTTTCGGCCCGCGGCCGAAGATCCGGAACGGATCGCTCTCCTGTCCGACCCCCACCGACTCGACAAGAATCAGGTCGAACTCGCCCGACGCGCGCAGGATCTCGATGGCCGCCGGGGCCGCGGCCGACAGCCCCGTGAGGCTGCCGCGGGTGGCCAGCGAGCGGAAGAAGACCCGGTCATCCTGCGCATAGATGGCCGAGACGCGGTCGCCGAGGATCGCGCCGCCGGAATCGGGATGCGATGGGTCGTTGGCGAGGATGGCGATGCGGCCGGACGGGAACGACCGGAGAAAGCGGGAGGTGAGTTCGTCGATGAGCGTCGACTTGCCGGCACCGCCGGGCCCGGCGACGCCGACCACGAAGGAACGGGCGGAGCCGCTGCGCCGGACCTTCGGCCCTCGGTCGCCGCGCTCGGCCAGGGTCAGGGCGCGGGCCAGCGCCCGATCGCCCTGCGGGCGCCCCTTGGGCCGCGGCAGCCGGGCGTAGTCGCGCCGGATGAGCTCCATGATCTCGGCCAGCGGCGTGCCGGCGAAGAAGATCCGGTCGGTGCCCTGGCGGCGCATGACGCGCTCGTCGGCCGGCGTGATGGTGCCGCCGCCGCCGCCGAAGACCGGGATGTCGCCATTGCCGCCGCGGCGGAGGGCGTCGACGACCTCCTTGAAAAAGACGATGTGGCCGCCGTTGTAGGACGAGAGGCCCACGACATTGACGTCCTCCTGGACCGCGGCCCGCGCGATGGTGGCGACGGACTGGTGGTAGCCGAGGTAGATGACCTCGATGCCGTGCCGCGCGAGCTCGATGTTGATCGTCGTGATCGCGCTGTCGTGGCCGTCGCAGATCGGCACGGCCGTGAGGATGCGCAGCGGGACGGTGGGGCGAGGGGATTTCGCTACAGCCATGACCCTCCAGCAAACCCGCGAACCCGCCGGGTGCAATGACCGAGCGGCGGTAGTTGGGACCGGCGCGTCAATTACATCCTTTGGATTAGGCGGTCGCCGCCGGCATTTCCTCGATCGAGGTTTGCCACGAAGACCACGAAGTCCACCAAGACCATGCCAGGCGGCTTCGTGCCCTTGGTGCGCTTGGTGGCAGGTCTGAATGCGGACCTGCTCCCGGGTCGGGCTCAGAACTCGGCGGTGCCGGGGGTGCGGGCGAAGGGGATCACGTCACGAATATTGGCGACGCCGGTGACGAACATGAGCATGCGCTCGAAGCCGAGGCCGAAGCCGGAGTGGGGCACGGTGCCATAGCGCCGGAGGTCGAGATACCACCAGTAGTCCTTCTCCGAAAGGTGGTGCGCGGCCAGGTTCTCCTTCAGGACGTCGAGGCGCTCCTCGCGCTGGCTGCCGCCGATGATCTCGCCGATCCCCGGGACGAGGAGATCCATGGCGCAGACGGTCTTCCCGTCCTCGTTCACGCGCATGTAGAATGGTTTCAGGGACCGCGGGTAGTTGTAGACGGTGACCGGACACTTGAAGTGCTCCTCGGCGAGGAAGCGCTCGTGCTCGGACTGGAGGTTGTCGCCCCAGCTGACGGGATGCTCCCACTTCCGGCCGCTGCGCGTGAGGATGTCGATCGCCTCGGTGTAGCTGCAGCGCTGGAAGGGCCGCTCGAGGACGAAGTCGAGGCGCGCGAGGAGGTCCTTGTCGACAAACTTGGCGAAGAACTCGAGGTCGCCGGCGCAGTGCTCCTTTGCGTCGCGGATGAGATGCTTCACGAACTCCTCGGCGAGGCTCATGTTCCCCTGCAGGTCGCAGAACGCGATCTCGGGCTCGATCATCCAGAACTCCGAGGCGTGGCGCGAGGTGTTGGAGTTCTCCGCGCGGAAGGTCGGACCGAAGGTGTAGACGTTGGACAGCGCGGTGGCGAAGATCTCGGCCTCGAGCTGGCCCGACACGGTGAGGTAGGACTGTTTCCCGAAAAAGTCCTTCGCGAAGTCGACGGCGCCCTGCTCGGTGCGGGGCGGGTTGGCGGGGTCGAGCGTCGACACCCGGAAGAGCTCGCCGGCGCCCTCACAGTCGCTCGCGGTGATGATCGGCGTGTGGACGTAGTGGAAGCCGCGTTCCTGGAAGAACTGGTGGATCGCATACGCCAGCCGGCTCCGGACCCGGAACACGGCGCCGAACAGGTTCGACCGCGGACGCAGGTGGGCAATCTCGCGGAGGAACTCCAGCGTGTGACCCTTCTTTTGCAGCGGGTAGGTGGCGTCGGCCTCGCCGAGGATCGTGAACCGCTGGGCCGCGACCTCCCACTTCTGGCCGGAGCCCTTCGACTCCACGAGCCTGCCATGGACCTCGATCGAAGCGCCGGTGTTGGCCTTCGTGATGTTCACGTAGTCGGGCAGGGAGGAGTCGGCGATGACCTGGATGCCCTTGAGCGACGAGCCGTCGTTCAGCTCGATGAACGAGAACGTCTTCGAGTCGCGGCGGGTGCGGACCCATCCCTGGAGGAGGATGGCGTCCATCGGCGCGGTGGCGTGCAGGGCGTCTTTGACGAGCGTGCGTGACATGATGTTTTCCCGCCAGCGAAGCGGCTGCCGCGGCGGCTGGCAAATCCCGAAACTTGCCGGTGAACCGCCGCCTAGTTTGGCGGTCAGCGGCGCCTTTATGGTCTCGTTCGCCGCCCCCTCCCGCCGCCCGATCCGGCGCCTTCTCCGCGGATTGGCGGTCGCGAGTCTCCTGCTCCGTTGCGCAGGCTGCGCATCGCGCCCGACGGCACCGCCACCACCACCTCCTCCTCCCGTCGCACCGGTGCCGGTGGCACCCGCCGTGACTCCGGCGGTGGCCTTGGCGCCGGACGATCCGCTGGCGGTGATGCTGATCGTCCCCAACCTGCCGCCCCCGCCCAAGGCCGAGTCACCCGGGGAGCGGCCCGATCCAGCGCGCGTGTGGGTGCCGGGTTACTGGACGTGGTGCGGCGACGGGTATGAGTGGGTGGCCGGGACGTGGGAAGTCCCGCCGTCGCCGGCGGCGGCCTGGGTTTCGCCCTGCTGGGTGCGCGAGGGGGAGGGTTTCCGGTGCTTCACCGGCCACTGGCGCTGAAGGGCCCGGTCCGGTGAAGGACGCCGGTCAAGCGACAGCCTCCTCACGTCGGCTGCTACGATCGATCCAGTAGCAGCCGACGTGAGGAGGTTGTATTCGCGGCCTCAGCCGGCGGTGCCGTCCTTGCGGGAGTGGAGGCAGATCCGGTTGCCGGCGGGGTCGGCAATCCAAGCCATCCAGCACACCCGGGTTTCGACCGGAGGAATGAGCACCTTCACGCGGTGCTTCCGGCACTTCGCCACGGCAGCCGGCACATCGTCAACGGCGAGGGCCACGCAGGCCGGGCCGAACCAGTTCCACTTCGGGTCGGGGCTCTTGGAAACGCCGTTGAGGCAGAAGGTCAGCGGCTCGGTGGCGAACTCGCTCCAGAATTCGTTCCACTCGTGGCCGCGCCTGAAACCGAAAAGCTTCTGGTAGAACGCGCGCGTGCGGCGGATGTCCTTGGTGTTGTACATGACGAAATCCAGCGCCCGGACCGGGATGAGGGCGCGCTGGCTGGAGATCGTGGTGGGGCGGGATTTGCGGCGAGGCATGGCGGGTGAGGTGAAGTGTTCAGGAACGTTGAGTGCGATGAAAGACAGCGATGGCTCAGCGCATCGTGTGCCTCGCGTCCTTCGCGGTAAGTCTAGATCGAACGCAGCAGTCTGGAGCCTAGAGCACGAACGCGTCCATGAACTGGTGGACCGGCATGGCGGCGAGCTTGGTGCGGTCGGCGAAGAGCTGCATCAGCCGCTCGGCATGGTCGGCCCCGAAATGGGCGAAAAATGCGGCCCGGGCCTTCTGCTGGAGGACCGGAATGCCTTCCGCGCGGCGGCGCCGGTGACCGATCGGATACTCGACCGCGACTTTCGGTGTCGACGTCCCGTCGGCGAAGAACACCTGGACCGCGTTGGCGATCGAGCGCTTCTCCGGATCCAGGTAGTCGCGCGAGTACTGCTGGTCCTCCCGCACCGTCATCTTGGCCCGCAGGGTGTCGATGCGCGGATCGGCGGCCGCCTTGTCCTCGTAGTGCTCGGCCGTGAGCGTGCCGTGGATCAGCCCGATGGCGGTCATGTACTGGAGGCAGTGGTCGCGGTCGGCCGGATTGTGCAGGGGCCCGGTCTTGTCGATGATGCGGATCGCCGACTCATGGGTGGTCAGCTCGACCCGCTGGATCGCGTCGAGGCGGTCCTTCATCCGGGGGTGCAGCTGCAGCGCGCATTCGACCGCGGTCTGGGCGTGAAACTCGGCGGGGAACGAGATCTTGAACAGCACGTGCTCCATCACGTAGCTGCCCAGCGGGCGCGCGAGCTTCACGGCCTGTCCGCGGAACGAGACATCCTGGAAACCCCAGGTCTTGGCGGTGAGCACGGACGGATAGCCCATCTCGCCGGTGAGCGCGATGAGCGCGAGCCGGACCGCGCGGCTGGTGGCGTCGCCGGCCGCCCAGGACTTCCGCGAGCCGGTGTTCGGGGCGTGGCGGTAGGTGCGCAGCGCCGAACCGTCGAGCCACGCGTGCGAGATCGCGTTGATCACCTGGTCGCGCGTGCCGCCCAGCAGGACGGCGGTGACGGCCGTCGAGGCGACGCGGACCAGCAGGACGTGGTCGAGGCCGACGCGATTGAACGAGTTCTCCAGGGCCAGCACGCCCTGGATCTCGTGCGCCTTTACCATGGCGGTCAGCACGTCGCCGACCGTGAGCCCGGCCTTCACATGGCGCAGCTTCGTCTGGAAGGCGGCGGGCGTCACGCCGGCGGCCTGGTGCCGTGAGAGCCAGTCGGCGGTCGCGAGGATGGCCCCAAGATTGTCGGACGGGTGGCCCCACTCCGCGGCCAGCCAGGTGTCGTTGAAGTCGAGCCAGCGGATGATCGCGCCGAGGTTGAAGGCGCCCTGGACCGGATCGAGCTCATAGCCGGTGCCCGGCACGCGGGCGCCGCGCTCGATGGTGAGGCCCGGCACGACCGGGCCGAGCAGCTTGGTGCAGGCCGGGAAGGCCAGGGCCATGATGCCGCAGGCCAGGGTGTCCGCGAGGCACCAGCGGGCGGTGTCGAGCGCCTCGTCGCTCCTGATCGCGGTGCTGAGCGCAAAGTCGGCGAGCTCGGCGATGAGCGCGTCGGGCGGCGGGCGGACGTTGCTGATGGGAGAGCTCATGGGAAAAACATGGAAAAGGAGAAACTTGGGCGGAAAGGAGAAACCAACTTGACCGGGCGAGGGCCGACGCGACTGGAGTCCGGGATCGGACCTAGCGCCGTTGCGCCAGCGGCACGAAGGGCCGCGGTCCCGGTCCGGTGTAGCTGGCGCCGGGCCGGATGATCTTGCCGTCGATGCGCTGCTCGACGATGTGCGCGGTCCAACCCGCGGTGCGGGCCATCACGAACAGCGGCGTGAACATCAGCATCGGGACGCCGAGCCGGTGGTAGGCCACGGCGCTGTACCAGTCGAGATTCGGGAACATCTTCTTCTCGTTCCACATGAGGGTCTCGATCCGTTCGGCGATCTGGTAGAGGTCCAGATGCCGGTCGTCCTCGGAAAGCTGACGGGCGATGGCCTTGATGATCGGGTTGCGCGGGTCGCTGATCGTGTAGACCGGATGGCCGAACCCGATGACGATCTCCCTCCGGGCGAGGCGGGCGCGGATGTCGGCCTCGGCCTCGTCGGGCGTGCGGTAGCGCTGCTGGATCTCCAGGGCGTTCTCGTTGGCGCCACCGTGCCGCGCGCCGCGCAGGGCGCCGATGGCGCCGGTGATGCACGAGTGGAAGTCCGAGCCGGTGCCGGCGATGACCCGCGAGGTGAAGGTCGAGGCGTTGAACTCGTGCTCGGCGTAGAGGATGAGCGAGCGGTCGAGGGCGCGGACCTGCGCGGCCGCCGGCGGCCGCTGGTGCAGCAGGTGGAGGAAGTGCCCGGCGATCGACGGGTCGTCGGTCTCGACGTCGATGCGCCGGCCGGTCGTGGCGAAGTGGTGCCAATAGAGGAGAATCGAGGGAAACACGGCGAGCAGGCGGTCGCCATGCGCGCGGGCGGCGGCCGCGGTGGAGGCGTTCGCGCCCGTGGACGGCAGCGTCTCGGTCTCGAGGTTGCCCAGCATCGAGCAGCCGGTCCGGAGCACGTCCATCGGATGGGCGGTGGCGGGAATCTGCTCGAGGACCGCCCGGAGCGGCTTCGGCAGCGCGCGCAGGCGCTGCAGGCGGGAGCGGTAGACGCCGAGCTCGACGTGATTGGGCAGCGTCTCGTGAACCAGCAGGTGCGCGACCTCCTCGTAGGTGGCCTGCGCGGCGACCTCGGCGATGTCATAGCCGCGGTAGTGGAGGTCGTTGCCGGTGTGGCCGACGGTGCAGATCGCGGTGTTGCCGGCGACGACGCCGGACAGCGCGACGGACTTCTTGGCCTTGGCGGCCGAGGCGGGGGTGGGGTCGCTCATGGGGTCACCACTCGTTCAGGGTTTCGGCTTGTAGCCGAGGGTCTCGTAAAGGTCGGTGCGGGTCTGCATGCGGTCGACCACCCCCGACTGGGTGCCGTCGCGGCGGATCGCGCCGTACACGGCGAGCGAAGCGGCGGCGGCGGCGCGCGACGCGGACAACGGATAAAGCACCAGGGCGATGCCGGCATCCCGGAGCTGCTCCACCGTAAAATACGGCGTCCGGCCGAACTCGGTGAGATTCGCGAGCACGGGCACCGGCACGGCCGCGGCGAAGTGGCGGTAGTCGCCCAGCGTGGGCAGCGCCTCGGCGAAGATCATGTCGGCACCCGCCGCCACGTACGCCTGGGCGCGCGTGATCGCCGCCGGCACGCCCTCGTTGGCGGCGGCGTCCGTGCGGGCCATCACGACGAAGTCCCGGTTGGGCTTGCCGGCCACCGCGGCCCGGACCCGGTCAACCATTTCGGCCGCCGGCACGAGCTGCTTGCCTGGAAGATGACCGCACAGCTTCGCCGGCACCTGGTCCTCAAGGTGGACCGCGGCCATGCCGGCCGCGCCCATCGCGCGCACGGCCGCCGTGGGATCGTCCCAGCCCGTGTCGATGTCGACCAGCAGCGGCAGGTCCACGCGCCGGGCAATCCGCCGGGCGTCAACCAACACGTCCTCCAGGGTGGTCTCGCCGGTGTCCGGGATGCCGTACGAGTGATTGGCCACGCCGGCGCCCGACAGATACAGCGCCCGGAAGCCGGCCCGGCGGGCCAGGAGCGCGGCATAGGCGTTGATGGCCCCGACGATCTGCAGGGGTCGCTCGGCCGCCAGGGCGGCGCGAAAGCGGGCGCCAGGGGTGGGGGCGGAACTCATTTCGCGAACCTTGGCGCGTTCGACGCGCAGTGTCCAGTGTCTCGCCGCAAGTCAACCGGCCTCTGGCCACGGAAAATCCGCGGTCTCTGCCGCGCCAACGAAACGATTCGTCATTCCGCGACGTCTCAGGCAAGTTGGCCCCGATGCTCGCCGTCACCGATCTCCGCAAGTCGTTCCGCTCGCCCGAGGGTGAAACGGTCGAGGTCGTCCGGGTGTCCGCCTGGTCGCTGGCCGCCGGAGAGCAGCGGGCGCTGCGCGGCGAGAGTGGCTCGGGCAAGACCACCTTCCTTCACCTCCTCGCGGGCATCCTCGCGGCGGACGCGGGGCGCGTGCTGATCGATGGGGCGGAGATGACCGCCCTGGGTGAGTCCCGGCGGGACCGCCTGCGGGCGGAGAAGCTTGGGTACATCTTCCAGACCTTCAACCTGCTGCAGGGCTACACCGTCCTGGAGAACGTCGTGCTCGGCATGTCGTTCGGTCCGCGCGGCGCCGACCGGGCGCATGCCCGCGCCCTGCTCGAGCGGGTGGGGCTTGGCCGCCGCCTCGACCACTTTCCGCGCCAGCTGTCGACCGGCCAGCAGCAACGCGTCGCGGTGGCGCGCGCCCTGGCGAATCACCCGAAGCTCGTGCTGGCGGACGAGCCGACGGGCAACCTGGACCGGCGCCACGCGCACGAGGCGCTCACGCTGATCCGCGAGGTCTGCCGCGAGAACGGCGCCGCGCTGCTGCTGGTGAGCCACGACGAGGACGTGCTGCGGGAGTTCACCAGCGTGCAGGATTTCCGGAGCATCAATCAGGCGCTGCACTGAGGCGCCTTGAAACACCAAATGCCAATGGCCAAACGCCAAATCCCTTTGGTCAATCGCCAAACACCAACGGCCAAACGCCAAACTGAGTGCGGCCACTACGCCGGCGAATCGCCCGCTGACAATTTGGAGTTTGGCAATTTGGCGTTTGGAATTTCCCCAAAGTGACCCTTCCGCTCATCGTCTACCGCTCCCTCCGCCAGCACGCGCTGTCGACGCTCGTGACGGCCGGGAGTATCGCGCTCGCGTGCGGGCTGCTGATGAGCGTGTGGACCGTGAAGACCCAGTCCGAGGTGGCATTCACCTCGACGGGGACGACGTTCGACGCCGTGCTCGGGGCGCGCGGCTCGAAGCTGCAGCTGGTGCTGAACGCGATCTTTCACCTGGAGGCTTCGCCCGGGAACCTCGCGTACGCCGACTATGAGTTCATCAGGCGGCACCCGGCGGTGAGGGCGGCGTTTCCCATCGCGGTGGGCGACAACCTCCGGGGCTACCGGCTGGTGGGCACGCTGCCGGAGCTGTTCACCGGGGTCGAGCTGGCGGGCGGGAGGAAACTCGCGCTTCAGCCCGGCGGCCGGTGGTTCGCGCCCGAGGCACACGAGGCGGTGGTGGGCAGCTTTGCGGCGGCGCGGCTCGGGCTGAAGGTTGGCGACGTGTTTCATCCGTTCCACGGCCTCGTGTATGACGAGCGGAACCAGCATGCCGAGACCTACACGGTGGCGGGCGTGCTGGACGCGACGAACACGCCGATGGACCGGGTGATCTGGATTCCGCTGCACGGCCTGCAGACGATGACGGGGCACGACCCGCGCGCGGCGACGGACGTGAGCGCGGTGCTGATCCAGCTGCGCACGCCGACGGCCGGCTTCATGCTCGACATGATGTACAACAAGCAGGGCAACCGCCTGACTTTCGCGTACCCGGTCGGGACCATCATTGCGGAGCTGTTCAGCAAGATCTCTTGGTTTGACCGGGTCCTCGAACTGGTGGCGTATCTGGTGGCCCTGGTGGCCGCGGGGTCGGTGCTGGCGAGCATCTACAACTCGATGAGCGCGCGGCAGCGCGACCTGGCGATCTTGCGTTCGCTCGGGGCGCGGCGCCGGATGATCTTCGGCGCGGTGGTGTGCGAGGCGGCGGCGATCGGGCTGCTGGGCGCGCTGGCCGGGTTCGCAGTTTATTTTGTCCTGCTGGCGGGGGCCGCGGAAGTGATCCGCACCCAGACCGGCGTGGTGCTGCAGGTCGCGCAGAGGCAGCCGGTGCTGGCGGTTTGTCCGGCGGCAATGATCGCGCTCTGCGCGCTGGGCGGCGTGGTGCCGGCCCTCAAGGCCTACCGGACCCCGGTGGCAGCGACGCTGGCGCCGCTGTCATAGGGCGAAAAAAAAGGCGGGGCCCTCGCGGGTCCCGCCTGGAAGAAGAGGAGTTGGGGCGATCAGCTGCCGTTGCTGTCGTACTTGATCTCCGTGACTTGGTCGTTCGCGAAGAACACATAGAGTTTTTCCTGTTTCAGGTCGGGCACATCAAGCGGCAGCATGGAGCCGCCGGGACCCGAGCCGAACCCGAAGCCCGTCGGCTTGACAGCGGCCGGACCACCGTGGTCGGGCGAGTTGGCCGAAGTCATCATGGGCGTATAGCCAGCCGCATCGGGATGGTTGAAGTTGGACTGGGCGGCGAGCCCGGGGCGCGAGAATATCGTGTAGGTCCACATCTGCAGCTTGCCGAGGGACGAGTCCTTCGACTGCACGGCAGCGGGCTTGCCGAGCGCCATGTAGACCATGTCGGAGGTGAAGCCCTTCACGATCGTTCCGGATTGCACCGTCTTCTGGGCGACCGGCGTCATGCGGATGTAGGTGTCGTTCTTTTCCTGGATGCGTTGGTTGATGGCCACGGACGGATCGACGGTGGCGGTGCAGCCGGCGGCCAGCAGGCCCAGCACGGCGGCAAGCGGGAGGAGCGAGGTCTTCTTCATGGGGATATGGGCGGGGTGTTGGTTGCGACCGGCGGCCGGGCCGGAGGTTTCGGCTTCTCCCAGCCATCCAATTCAGCGACGGGCGGACTATACCCCTGGAAGGGGATTAAACAAGCACCCTCTGCCTCGGTCCCCTACCTGACTACGGCGTGCCAGCGGGGCATCTTGTCCTTGATCTGGTCGACCTTGAACTCCTTGGCGCCGGGATAGACGGTCTCACCGAACATGCCGGGATGGTTGCCCAGGGGCATGTCGAAAAGCGTGCGCCCGTCGAACTGCACCTCGCAGCCGTACATGAAGCCCAGTTCGCGGGAACCGTCCGCCTTGCGCCGCACGTAAGCGAAGTCTGCGTCGGTCGCCAATTTGCCGTATTCGACCCGGCCGGTCCGGAAATCAAACCGCGGCCCGCCCCGCCGGTTGGTCAAACCGATGGTCTGGTCGAGCTTCAGACCGACGGTCACGGGATCGCCCCCCAGCGTGAAGGTCAGGCCGAGGGTGCGCTGGTCGTCGTGCTCGCTGGGCAGCACCTTCACATCGTCCAGCATCGCCGGCGTGAAGCCGCCGGGCGCGTGCGGCCGGAGGACGGTGATGAAGGTCAGGCGCTGGCCCTCGTAGAAGTAACCCTTGAGGTACTGGTAGAAGACGGTCGAGAGGTTGTACCGCCGGCCGATGACCTTGGTGAGCGTGATCTTGTCCCGGTTGTCGAGGAACTGGATCAGGAGGTCCTTGTGGTGGGGGTTAGGCCAGTATTCCTGCCGGATCGGGATGCGGTCGGGCCAGGAGACGACATAATTGTCGCCCTGCTTGAGCACCTTGTCGGGATGCCAGGTGTTGCAGAAAACCTTTTGGCCCGACACGTCGATCCGGATGGAATCGACGACGAGATAGAGGCCGGACTCGGGCGCGAAGAGGATGATGCGGTCGCCGGTGTAGCCGCGCTCGGTGTCCACCAAGCGCGTGCGCGAGTAGTCCAGGCTGCCGAAGGTCCCGAAGTGGATCTTCTCGGTCGTGACCGGATGATAGGTGGTGTCCGCGCGCAGGTAATCGAAGATGTCGCTCTCGGGCGGGAAGCCCGTTCGCGCCACGATCCGGTTATGGAACACGTCCGCCCGCCAGCCGTCCTCCACGCGGGCGCGATAGCCGCCATCGGCGAGCAGCACGGTCCCGTCGGAGAGGAGGAGGTCAATGGCGTTCTCGTCCGAATGGCCGTGGTGCGGCCGCTCCTCCGGGGCGTAGATCGTCGCGTACTGGTACTCGCGCTGCCACCGGGCATACGGGCCCTGGTCCCGGTAGTTCAGCATGCCGTAGTCGCCGGCGGGGCTGCGGAACGTGATCTTCTTCGAGACGAGGTCGTCGATCACCTCGGCCGAGTGCTCCTGCACGAGCGGTTGGAACGGCACGGCCGGGTCGAGCCAGCGCAGCGCCAGCCCGAGCGGGTAGAGGTTGTCCTCCTGGATGCCCTGGTAGTAGGCGAGATGCGCGTCGTACATCCGCCGCGCGGCCTCGAGGTACTCGCCGTCGTGGTAGTAGCTGCCGGCGCGGATGAGATTCGCGGTGTTCCAGGCCCACATGTGGGTCCAGTCGCCGTCGCCCCAGTCGGGCAGCAGGCCGTTCGGCATCAGGAGGAACTTGGGCACGTCAAAATAGAACCGCGTCGTCACGGCCTTCATGTGCTCGGGCGTGCGGCCAAGGAGGTCGGCAAGCACGAGGGTGTAGTTCAGCCAGAATGGCTGGTAGATGGACGCATCCTCAATCGACCAGGCGTTCCAGCTGTCGGCGGCGAGCGACGCGCCGTACGCGCGCCAGCGCGGCGCCTCCGGGCTGTCCGGCACGGCCGCGGCGGAATAGTAGAATCCGGCCGCATCGATCAGCGCGCGGTTGTGCGTGCCGAAATCGGAGTAGTCGTAGTGGGTGGCGACGCTGGCCGTGATAAGCGCCTCGATGTCGGCGATCTCGGCCGGGGTGAACATCCCGCGCGGCTTGAGATAAATGTACGCCTCGCAGAAGGGCGTGAGGTGGCGGAACGACTCGAATAGCGGCTGCGGCTTGCCGTCGGCCTGCCGCGCCAGCTTCACCAGCGCGAGGATCCCGTCCTTCGTCCAGCCCAGCAGACGGTCGTCCTTGGTCTGCCGGTGCACGTTCACCATGCCGGAAAGCGCCCAGACATGGGCCACCGTCAGGGGCTGCTGGCCGGAGGCCAGCGCGGCATGGTTGCGCTCGATGCCCGCCTGCAGGTCATGCAGCAGGCGCTGGCGGAAGGCGGCGGTGTCCTCGGTGGCGCGGGATGGCGCCCCCAGGACGATGCCCAGGACGAGACCCAGGCGGCAGAGTAGACGATTTAGAGCGGGCATGGTCAGAGCAGGGAGAGCAGTTCCTCGCGGATCACGCGTCCGACGTGGGTCGCGTCCGCGAGGCTGAACTTCGCGCCGAGCGGCACCGACACCATGCGGCCGACGAGCGCGTTGGTTTGCGGGAAATCCTGCTCGCGGTAACCGGGAGCCGGCCACGGCTGCAGTCCGGCAAACGGGGAAAATCCGGCGGACGCCGTCGCGCCCGACTGGCAGTACTCCCGGGCGTACTGGCAGTAGGTACCCGTGTGCGGGGCGAGGGAAACGCCGCGGGCCAGCGCGCGACGCTTGAGCTCGAGGGCCTGCGCGTGGGTGGGAAGAAAGCAATACGAGTCGAAACCGAGATCGCCCCGGGCATCCGGGATGCGCCGCCAGGTCAGTCCCGCCAACGACCCGACCTCGCGCTGCATGGCGGCCCGCAGTCGCCGCAAGTGGCGGATCATCGGCCGCAGGCGGGCAAACTGCGCGCAACCGACGGCGCCGGCCATCTCGTTCATCCGGTAGTTGCTGCCGGAGAAACTCACCTCGGTCGGGGTCTTCACGGCCCGATGTTCGTCACGATAGAGTCCCACGTCCGCCATGCGCACGGCGCGCTCGTAGAGGCGCGGGTCGGCGGTCACCACCATCCCGCCTTCGCCCGTGGTCACCACCTTGCGCTGCTGGAAGCTGTACGTGGCGATCCGGCCGAAGCTGCCGACCGGACGGCCATGATAGGTGGCGCCGAGGCTTTCCGCACAATCCTCGAGCAGCCACAGCCCGTGCCGCCGCGTGCGGGCGAGCAGGGCGTCGAGATCGGCCGCCACGCCCTGATAGTGCACGACCAGGACGCCGCGTGTGGCCGGTGTGACCAGTCGGTCGATCTCCGCCGGGTCGAGACTCAGCGAGTCATCGATCTCCGCGAGGACGGGCCGGGCGCCGAGCCGGACGATGGCGGTGAAGCACGAGACCCAGCTCCAGACGGGCAGGATGACCTCGTCGCCGGGGCCGACGCCGAGGGCGCCGAGCGCGACCTCAAGGGCGGCGGTGCCGCTGCTGACGGCGACCGCGTATTTTTGGCGGTGGAAGGCGGCGACCGCCCGCTCAAGGCGGGAGACATAACCCAGGCTCGGCGCCGCGCCGGGACCATAGTAGCGGAACAGGGCGCCGTGTTGCACGACGCGGGAGAGATTTCGCGCCTCGGCGGCGCCGATCAGGCATTCGCCCAATCCCATGGGCGGCAACGCGCGATACGAGGGTGACTGGACGCGGCGGGGGCGGGCGACTCGCTTCATCGGGCCCGATGATTTCCTGCGGCTCAAGCTGCGCAAGGCAGGAAACAGACATGTGGGGCGGCCCACGGAAGCCACGGAACCCGCGGCGTCCTCGCCCACTCAGGGCCCGGCGCGCGAGCCTTCGGCGTCCGGCGTTGGGCGTTTGTTGTTCGGCGTTCGCCCGTAAGTGCCTCGGGTCGGTGCAAACCTCAAACGCCGAACGCCAAGGACCGCGCCAGCGACTGGAAAAGAAAAAGGGCGGAGTCCCGGAGGACTCCGCCCTGAGAGCGATCAGGCTGGGTTCTGGTTAGAACCGGACCGTGTTCGAGAACAGCCAGTTCCGCTTGGGCGACAGCACGAAGCCGCCGTCCGAGTAGTCCTTGTCCGTCACGTTGTAGATGCCCAGGGAGCTCGTCAGCTTGTAGCCGAGGATCTCCCACGGGTAGCTCGCGGTCACGTCGAACACCACGTAGTCGCCGTACTGGAAGCCGCCGTTGAGCGGATTCCAATCCACGCCACGGGAGACGACCGCCTTCGAGGAGTAGCGCATGCCGAGGCCGAAGGCCGCGCCACGAGCCACGCCTTCCGTCAGCGTGTACTTGCCGAAGAAGTTCAGGCGGTACTCCGGCACGTTCTCCAGGCGGGCACCATAGTAGATGTCCGAGGCGATCTTGCCGGCGGCGCTCTGCGCGTTGTAGCGGTCGGTGCCGGGTTTCGGCACGTTCGCCGCGCTGAGCGTCTTGGCGGTCCACAGCCACGAGCCGTTGATGACGGCCTGGAAGTTGCGCACCGGGGTCCAGATGACCTCCGCCTCGGAGCCCTCGACCCGGTTGGTCAGGTCGGTCGTGCGCCAGCGGAAGTTGTTGCGGTTGTACTCGTACGCCGTCGGCGCGAACAGGGTCGTGCTGAAGTTGTACGGTTCCTGCAGGTTGGACTGACGCGGGGAGTCGTCGAGCTTCTGGTTGGAGCGCTCGCCGCGGAAGAACGAGATCGTGCCGACGATCTTGCTGTCCTCGGTCGAGATCTTCGCACCGAACTCGATGTTCTTGCCGGTCTCGTTCTTGATCATGGCATACGCGCCCTTGGCGACCATGATCGCCTTGGCCTGGGCCACCGAGGTGACCAGCGTGCCCTGGTACGTGTACGAGCCCGGGTGCGAACCCTCACCCCAATCCAGCGCGTGCTGGTAGACGCTCAGTTCGTCGTTCAGGCCGGGGCCCGGGAAGAAGCCACCGACGTTGCCCGAGTTGAACTTGAAGGTCTTCGACCACGAGGTGTACAGGTTGATCGCCTTCGTGATCGAGAACGCCGCGCCCGCCATGGCCGAGCGGCCCTTCTGGTCGAGCGGGATGGTCTGCTGATAGGCCTTCGAGTTGCCCCAGACGTCCTCAGGATAGGCGTTCGGGTTCTGCGGCATATCGTTCGGGTAGATGTACCACGGGAAGTTGTTCGACTGGTCCTGCCAGCGCTCATAGCGCTTCTCCTCGCGGTAACCCGCCAGGACGGTCAGGCGATCATCGAGCAACGAGCCCTGATAGTTGGCGTACATGCTCGACAGGGTCGGGCGGTAGCCGTCCAGCGCGTTGCGGTCATCCTGCCAGTACACCGAGATGTCAGGCTCGATTTCCGCGCCCGGGTCCCAGTTCGAGTAGATCTGGCGGACCGGCTTGATGTTGCCGTAACGGTCCTTGATGATCTGGTTCACCGGGACGCCACCGAAGGCATACTTGCCGGTGTTCGTGCCGAAGTAGTCCGGGTTCGCGATCGTGTTCGTGGCACCGGGCAGGAACGCCAGGTTCACGTCACTCGCACCGGCCTTGCCCAGGTACATCTGGCGCCAGTCGGCCTTCTGGCCGCCGACGAGCAGCTTGCTCTTCAGCCAGCGGGTGTCGTACTTGAAGACCAAGTCGACGAGGGCCGTCTTCGTCTCGCGATAGTAGCCGGAGCCACCCGCGCTCAGACCGACGTTCCAGTGCATGCCGTCAGCGTACGGCGTCGTCACGGCGCTGTTGCCGAAGTTGTTGAAGTAGTCCGTGTCGCGGACCCAGGCGGCGCGGCCGCTGAGCCACTCGAACGGTGCAAACTCCATCGAGACCGTCGCGGTCTTCACCTCGTTGTCCGACCACGAACCACGGCTGGTGCCGTTGAAGTGCTCGTCATAGACGAAGTTGCCGCTCTTGTCGGTGTAGTAGCCACCGCGCTTCACGCTCGTGTAGGCCGGCAGCGACAGGTTGCCGGTGGCATTGCGCTTGTTGTTGATGTACGTCGCGTACGCCACGGTCGGGGTGTTCGTGCTCTGCACGACACTCGCCACGGTGCCCGCGCCGCCACTGCCCACGTTGATGTACGTGCCGTTCGAGCCGATGGCCGAGCCGGTGTAGGTCGGGTACGACGCGTAGGCGGCCAAGCTGTTGTTGCCCGCCGAGGCCGCGATCACGTTGCTCAGCGTGGCGGTCGAGGTGTTGTAGGTGCCGTTCTTGGCGGCGTCCTTCCAGCCCGCGAAGTCGCTGTAGATCCAGCCGTAGTCGTTATAGTTGAAGCGCTCCTTCAGGTACTCGAAGTCGAAGTTGACCTTCACCTTGCCGCTCTCGAACGGGATGACCGTCAGCGAGGGCGTGACGTTGAAGTTCTTCTTGTACTCGAAGCGGTACTGGCCGGTGGTGTCCTCCCACGCGCCGACGACGCGGAACGCGGTCTTCTTGTTCAGCACCACGTTGTGGTCGAACTTGACCTTGTCACCGCCGTTGTCGTCGATCTGGTACGTGAAGGTCGTCGGGACCTTCGCGAAGGTCGCCCGCTTGGTGATGTAGTTGATAACGCCACCGGGGTAACCCTGGCCGAAGAACACCGACGCCGGGCCCTTGACGATCTCGACGCGGTCAATGTTGTCCAGGTTGTACGCACTGTACCGGAAGATACCGTCGCGCATCATGTTGTTCACCTGGAAACCGCGCATCGTGAACTGGCCCTGCGGGGTCGCCTCGTTCGCCGGCACGCGCATCGCAAAGCGATTGTCACCGGTGGACGCCGACGAGTAGCGGAACAGGTCCGTGATCGAGCGGGCATTGGTGTCGTCGAGGAACTCGCGCGACACGACCGAGATGTTGAGCGGCACCTTTTGGATCTCCATGCCGATCTTCGTGGCCGTCGCGGCATTGGTCTTGAGGTAGCCGAAGTCCTTGTCGTCCCTCACTTGGAAGGGTGACATGACCTGAACGCCTTCGTCGGTCCCGAGGGACCCGGCGGTCGGGGCCGTCGTGGCCTGGCCCGTCGTAGCTGCAGTCGGCGCGGCCGAGCTGGTAGTCTCGGCATTGCCTTCGAGCTGCGCCAGCCGCTTGCG
>JAFEGX010000062.1 GCA_018239675.1 Verrucomicrobiota bacterium | reverse complement strand
CCAAGGCGGTCTCAGGATTGATCCGTGTCTGCCTGTGTAATCCGTGGTCGCTCTGCCGAGACCGCATAAAAAAATTCAGCCCCGGGACCTTGCGGTCCCGGGGCTAAATTTTGGGGGTGGGCGTTCGCCACGCGCTCTTTCCCGGTCGCACACGATTGGGCGCGCTCGCTTTCGCGGGCTGTGTGCTTCCCGACGCCACTCTCCGCGGCATGCGGATGTCTCGGTCTCATGGCGGGACCGTCCTGACCGTTGCCGGTCGGGATCTTTTGAGTGAGGCCTCTTCGCCCAGTTCGGTCGCCCCCTGCCAGGAGCGGCGCGCCGGACGTGGTGCGGACACGTCTGCAATGTTGGCTTCGCGTCGGCACCGTTGCCACAGGGACGGCGCCAGTTTTTGGCTGGCCGTTGGCCCTGCGTTACGGGTCTGACCTCTTAACTCTCAGGTTGCGTTTATTTTTGCAGTGCGGCGGCGTGGTTTTTCACGCTGCCCCCATCGAGGAGGTTGACGGGCTTTGCCGGGCCCGCTCACTCCCCGCCGCCGCGCTTCCCTTGCGCGCCCTGCTCGCTTCCGCGAACCGGGCCTTTTGGCGGGGGTTGGCCCGCCGGGAACCGCGACTGCGTTCTGGTCTGCACAGTAGCAACCGTAACCTCTGGGGTAACTGTGTCGGCGCACGGCTCGAAACGTTCCGTGGGCCTGACTCGGCTCGGCCGCGGTTTCTAATCGCGTCTTGCCGCTCAGCTCCTGATTCGTGTGTGAACTGACCGGACACGACTCCGGCCAGAGGAACTGGTGATATTTGCCTGCCGTCACCGCTAACGCAGTGCCAGAGGGGCCGGCAGCACCAGCTGCTCCCGACCATTCCCCGGTCGCCCGGGATTATCCCAGCCGCGCTCTCGGCGGGTTTTTCATGCCGCCGAACCACGACTGTTCTATCAAGGAACGCCACGAACCTGTGACGTTCACCGCCAAAGGAAAGGCTTTGTTCTGCTCAACTTATTCACCGCCCGCCCCGGTGAATAACTTGGGGATAATCTGGCTCACGGGATATTCCCATTGCGGATTGCGAATCGCGGATTGCGGATTTCCTGAGATGCGCCCCTGCGCTGTATTCCCATAAGTGCTCCTAGATGACGCGTTTTCGAAATCCGCAATTCGCAATCCGCGATCCGCAATTGAATATCTCCCAAATCGCTGCCTGAACTAGAGTTTCATGCCATCCCCTCTCGACCTGCCCATCTACGAGCTCGAGTCCGCCGTCGTCTCGACGCTGCGCAACTCGGGGCGGTTGATCGTGCAGGCGCCGACGGGTTCGGGCAAGTCCACCCAGATCCCGCAGATGCTGCTGCGCCACGGACTGTTGGGTGAACGGGGTGAGATCGTCGTCCTGCAGCCGCGGCGACTCGCGGCCCGGTTGCTGGCGAAGCGGGTCGCGGAGGAGGTCGGCTCGCCGCTCGGCGAAACCGTGGGCTACCAGATTCGCCTCGAGTCGCGCGTCAGCGACCGGACCCGCATCCGGTTCGTCACCGAGGGCATTCTGCTCCGGCAGATGTCGTTTGACGCCCGCCTGAAGGGGATCAGCGCAATCGTCTTCGACGAGTTTCACGAGCGGCATCTCTACGGCGACATCTCGCTCGCCCGCGCGCTGCAGATCCAGCAGTCCACGCGGCCCGATCTGAAGCTGATCGTGATGTCGGCCACCCTCGACACCGGCGTGCTCAAGTCCTACCTCGCGCCGTGCGAGCTGCTCGTGTCCCAGGGCCGGAGCTTCCCGGTGCGGATCGAGTACCTGCCGAAGTCCGTCAATTTCGAGCACGACCCGGTGTGGGAGGTCGCGGCCCGGGAATGCGAGCGCGTGGCTGGCGAGTCCGCGGGCGACCTGCTTGTGTTCATGCCGGGAGCCTACGAGATCAGCCGCACGGTGCAGGCCGTGCAGGGAAGCCGCGGGCTGCGGGACTTCGTGACGTTTCCGCTGCACGGCGAACTGCCGCCCGAGCAGCAGGACCGGGCGGTGGCCCGCTACGATGCGCGGAAAATCATCGTGTCCACCAACGTCGCCGAGACGTCGCTGACCATCGACGGCGTCACGGCCGTAATCGACTGCGGCCTTGCCCGCGTCGCGCGCTTCGATCCGCACCGCGGCATCAACACGCTGCTGATCGAGAAAATCTCCGCCGCCAGCGCCGACCAGCGCGCCGGCCGCGCCGGGCGCACGGCGCCCGGCGTCTGCGTGCGGCTCTGGACGGAGCGGGAGCACGGCCAGCGGGCGCCGCAGGAGCTGCCCGAGGTGCGGCGGCTGGATTTGTCCGAGGTGGTGCTGACGCTGAAGGCGAGCGGCATCGACGACGTCGCGGGCTTCCCGTGGATCGAGAAGCCCGAGGCCAAGGCGCTGGAGCGCGCGGAGCTCCTGCTGGCCGACCTGGGGGCCGTCGCGCCGGCGGCGGGAACGACGCTGCTCCGGATCACCGAGGTGGGGCGAAAGATGCTCCGCTTCCCGGTCCATCCGCGCTACGCCCGGATGCTGCTCGCCGCGCAGGAGCGCGCCTGCGTGCGGCCGGTGGCCCTGATGGCGGCCCTGACCCAGGGACGCAATTTCCTGCTGCGTGGCGTGCCGCGGGAGGTCGAACAGGCGCGCGAGGAGGTGCTGGGCGAGGAGCACGAGAGCGACTTCTTCCTCCTGATGCGGGCCTGGCGCTACGCCGATCGGGCGAATTTTGCCCTCGACGCCTGCCGGCGGCTCGGCCTCCACGCGCAGGCGGCCCGGCAGGTGGGTCCGTTGTTCGAGCAGTTCCTCGAGATCGCCCACGGCGAGGGGCTCGATATCGGCGAACGCCGCGTGGACGGCGACGCGGTGCGGAAGTGCGTGCTTGCGGGCTTTTCCGACCAACTCGCCCGGCGGCTCGACGGCGGCACGCTGCGCTGCGAGCTGGTGCACCAGCGCCGGGGCGTTCTCGCGCGCGAGAGCGCGATCGGCCGGGCCCCGCTGCTGGTCGCGGCGGAGATCAGCGAGGTCGAGGGCCGCGGCGGCGAGGTGAACGTCCTGCTTTCGCTCGCCACCGCCGTCGAGGAGGCGTGGCTGAAGGAGATCTTCCCGGACGACTACCGCGAAACCCGGGGCGTCGCCTACGACGAGTCGATCAAGCGCGTGGTTTCGCGGCGGGAGCGGCGGTTCCGCGACCTGGTCCTCGACGCCAAGGTCAGCAGCGACGAGGCGCCGCTCAACGAGGCCGCCGCGTTGCTCACGAAGGAGGTGCTCGCCGGCCGGCTCAAGCTCGAGGCGTGGGACGAGTCGGTCGAGCAGTGGATCATCCGGGTGAACCGCCTCGCCGAGTGGTTCCCGGAGCTGGAGGTGAATCCCCTGACCGACGCCGACCGCGCGACGCTGATCGAGCAGGTCTGCTACGGCGAGCTCGGCTACCGCGACATCAAGGACAAACCCGTGATGCCCATCCTGCGCGACTGGCTGACGGCCGAGCAGCTCGCCGTGCTCGACGACTATCTGCCGGAAAGACTAACCATGGCCAACGGGCGGAGGGCCAAGCTCACCTATGCCAAGGAGGGGCCGCCGGTCATGAGCGCGCGAATCCAGGAGCTCTACGGCATTGAGGGAAAGTTTACCCTCGGGCACGGCCGCGTGCCAGTGAAGTTCGAGGTGCTCGCACCCAATCACCGTCCGATCCAGGTCACCGACGACCTCACGAATTTCTGGCGCGAGCAGTACCCCAAGGTCAAAGCCGAGCTCTCCCGCCGCTATCCCCGCCACGAGTGGCGCTAAGGTGCGGATTTGCCGCGAAGACCGCCAAGGACGCGAAGAATCTGTTTCAATCGCAGGCAGGTCTTCGCGTCCTAGGCGCGCTTCGTGGTTAACCTTTCTCCCAATTGTAGGGGGCGCGGTTATCGGACAGTCGCCGTGAACTCCAGCTTCGCGACCGGCTGGGTCCACTCGATGGTCTCGCCGTCGGGGAGGATGCGGGCGCGCGGGTCGGAAACGGACGTGACTTTTGCGCCGGCGGGCAGGCGGACGTGGACCTGGAGGCTGCCGGGAAGGCGGTCGGGGGTGAGGCTGACCTCGCCGTGCACGATGGCTTGGGACGCGTCGTAGCGCAGCGCGTAGGTCACCGGGCCGAAGTGGCTCTGGAATCCGACGCCGCCCACGGGACCCCGTTCCAGCCATGACCGGTCGGTACCGCGCGCCAGGTGCAGCGTGGTGCCGTCCTCGAAGACCAGGCTGTCGCGGATCAGGCGCACGACGGCGATCGGCGTCCAGAGGTGCTGGCGGTCGCCGGTGGTCTTGGTGCTGCCGGGCTCCTGCCCGCGCTCCTCGCACCACGAGTAGAGCGGGGTGCCGTGATTGAGCGTGGCGTAAAGGTAGTGGGCGGCCGCGTCGCCGTTGCCGCGGTAGAGATGATTCTCCGCAAGGTTGTCGAGGGTGATGGCCACCCACATGCCGTCCTCCATCCAGCCGGTGTGGATCGGGAGGCCGCCGGGGCTGAGCTTGGCTTCCATCTTCCTTATGGTGCCGGTGATGAGTTCGTCGTCGGCCGGCAGGATGCGGCAGGGGTAGGCGGCGTTGAGGGTGCCCCAGAGGCTGCCCGTGGTCTGGCCGACGATACCGGGAAGGTAGCGGAGGCCATGTTCGTTCATGGCCCCGCGCCGCAGGGTATCGATGAGGTCGGCGCGCGCGGTGGCGGCGACGGGCGTGAGTTCCTTCACGGCGTCGGCGTGACCCAGCTCCTCGGCCGCGAGGAGCGTCTGTTCGTCGGCATACACCGCCCAGATGTTGTGCGGCAGGAACACGCCGTAGAGGCGGTCGCCGTTCTTCAGGCCGCCGTCGCCCATGCCCGGCGGCAGCAGCCCGTAGTTCAGAGGCTTGGCGCCGTGGTCGAGCACGCGGGTGCGTTCCCGCGCGCGCTCCTGCCACCGGGAGCTTGCGAGCATGCGCGGGAAGACCTGCTCGAGAAACTCCCGATCGCGGGTCATCCGGTAGTGTTCCATCACGAACCACGACTTGAAGCCCGACGCGATCCAGCCGGTCCGGCTCCAGCCCTGCGGCTCGGCCCAGCAGCCGTCAAAGTTCTGGAGGTCGAGCGAGAGGCGGTAACCGTCAGCCGCCTCGACCGGCAGGCCCGCCTGGTCGAGCGCGATGCAGGCGATCGCGGCCTCGCAGCAGTTGGCGCAGCGGTACAGCTCCGTGCCCGGCAGCGTGCCCAGGTAGCCGCCCGGCACGGGCTCGCGCATGATGAAGACGTCGGCGAGGCCGGCATAGTAGGCGTCGCGCACGCCGCCGTCGGGCAGCGCCAGGCGCGTCGTGCGGCCGATCAGCTCGGCCCAGGTGGCCTTGGCCCGGTTAAACTCGCCCGCCCAATCGCGGCGCCGCAGCTCCGGGAGCATCGACTCGTAGACCTCGTAGGGACGCACCAGCCAGAGCACGCGCGTCTCGCCCGGGCGCAACCGGACCGTGGGACGGAGGGAATTGTCCGCGAGCGGGTATTCGTCGCCGCCGAGGGCGGCGAGAATCACGCGGTCGGCGCGCGCCATCCAGCCGGCGACCAGGGCGTCGCGGGCATTGCTCGGCAGGCCGGGATCGACGGCCGCCGGGCTCACGCCCCGCCAGTGGCCGGGCACCTCGCACTTCACCGTCGCCGCATGGGACTGGGTGGCGTCGGTATTCGTGAACTCGACCCGCACCAGCGCGGCGCGGCGGGTGCCGATCACCTCGAGGCGCGTCTTCACGGGCGAGCCGGTGAAATCCGAAACCAGCGCCGGCATCCAGCCGTCCAGCCGGCGCCAGGTGCTCTGCGTGAGCCGCGCGCCGTCGACCTCGGGCTGGAGCGTGACCTTCCACTGCGTCGCGGGGCCGAAGAAATTCGCGACGGGGAAACTGAGCAGGTTGTCGAAGCTCCACGAGAGCATCACCTGGCCCGGCTCGCAGTCGACCAGAGTCTTGTCGCTGCTGTCGGGCAGGGCAACCGTGAGGCGGTGCGGGTAGCCAAACGCATAGCCGAAATCGACGTGCGGCCTCGGGCCGGACGCGGGGGCGGCGCCGCACGCCAGGGCGGCGGCCAGGAGGAGGGGGGCGACGATTGAGAGACGCATGGGGTAATCAGGTGGAGGGTGGAGGAGCCGTGGGGATCCGTTCGTAGACCAGGATCGCAGTTCCCGGCCGGCTGGAGATGGCGAGGTTGAGCCCGGACATCATCAGGGCCTGCCCGGTGAATTCGCGGTCGGCGCCGGGCGCGTCGAGGTCGCGAACCCGGTAGCGGGCGGTCGGATCAAGCCCGCGCAGGGTCACGTGGGCCTGCTCGTAGATGCTGGCCGCGCGGCGGAAGGCCTGCACGACGCCGCGGCCGGCCTCGGGACGGTTGAACTGCCAGGCGACCCAGACGTCGGCGCCGAGGCTGCACGGCGTGAGTGGATAGAAGTCGCCCAGGTAGTTCGGCGCATACTCGCGCCACTGTTGCACCGCGCGGCGCAGGTCGTCGTAGGGCAGCTGGCGGTCGCGGAGGTCCCACGAGAGGATCACGGACGGGCAGGCGAGATGGCTGCGAAGCCCGTAGGGGTCGAATTTCTTCGGGTCGGGACACGTGCCCTGGAACGGCAGCCACAGGGCGAGCCCGTAGCTCT
>JAFEGX010000061.1 GCA_018239675.1 Verrucomicrobiota bacterium | reverse complement strand
GGGGCGCCATCCCGACACGGACCATCCCACCCCTGAGCAGCTGAAGACGGTGTGGGGAGACGGCTACGGCAACCGGTCCGACCGCTTCCTCGCGGCCGTCGCGTATCTCGACGGCGAGCATCCGAGCTTCGTGATGTGCCGCGGATACTACACGCGGACCGTGCTGGCGGCGTGGGACTGGCGCGGCGGCCACCTCACGTCGCGGTGGATTTTCGACTCCGCCGACGGCCAGCCGGGCCACGAGAAGTTCAGCGGCCAGGGTAACCACAACCTCAGCGTCGCGGACGTCGACGGCGATGGGCGTGACGAGATCATCTACGGCGCCATGGCGATCGACGACGACGGCCGCGGGCTGTATTCGACGGGCTGGGGCCATGGCGACGCGCTGCATGTTGGCGACCTGGCGCCCGACCGGCCCGGACTCGAGGTGTTCGACATCCAGGAGCGCTTTGCCGGCGAGGGCATGAGCCTGCGCGACGCCCGCACGGGCGAGCCGATCTTCACGGTGCCGTCGGTCCATCCCGACGGCGCCAAGCGCGAAGGCCCGGGTCGCGGCAACGCTTTCAACATCGACCCGCGCTTCCCCGGCGCCGAGTGCTGGGCGGCCGGCGCCGGTATGGACGGGCTTTACACGGCCAAGGGAGAGAGATTCCTCGATCACCGCCCGCGCGGGTTCCCGGTGAACTTCGGGATCTACTGGGACGGCGACTTCCTGTCGGAGCTGCTCGACCACAACCGCATCGTAAAGTGGAACTGGCGGACCAATTCGCTCGATACGCTGCTCGTGGCGCACGACTGCATCGCGAACAACGGCACCAAGGCCACGCCGGTGCTGACCGCCGATCTCTGGGGCGACTGGCGCGAGGAGGTCATCTGGCGAACCCGCGACAACCAGGAGCTGCGGATCTACACCTCGACGATCCCGACGGCCCACCGGCTGGTGACCCTAATGCACGACCCGCAGTACCGTCTCAGCATCGCGTGGCAGAACGTCGCCTACAACCAACCGCCGCACCCGAGCTTCTACCTCGACGAGGCCGCACCGCTGCCGCCCCGGCCGAACGTTCAGTTTTCCCCGAAGAAATAATCCATCGTCGAACCATGGTTGCGCTCTTTCGTCTCGCGGTCCGTTGCTGCGCGCCCGCCCTGCTGGCCACGGTCATGCTGGGCGCCGACCCGTCGCCCGCCTCTCCCCCGGCCGTCCTGCCAACCCCGCGCGCCTTCACCCTGAGCCGAATTCCGCCGGTGTATCCGGTGCCCTATCCGCCGGCATCCGAGGCCGAAATCCGCGCCGTGCTGGAGCGCATCCACGGCTACCTCGAGCAGGCCAGCGGATTCACCGTGGTGGACCGCGACACCGGCGCGACCGTGACCGCCCTCGCGCACCCGCCGCCCCACGTCGCGCTCGTGCCCGACGAGTTCCTGCTCTCGAGCTATGAATGGGGCGTGACCTACGCCGGCATGCTTCTCGCCGCCCAGGTGACCGGGGATGCGCGCTACCGCGACTACACCGCGCGGCACCTGCTCGCGATCGCCGTGGTCGCCCGGCTGGGACGCAACGAGCCCCCGGTCGCGCCCGACGAGCCGCCCGGTCCGCCGCGGCTGCTGCGCCTGCGCGGCGTCATTGCGCCACGAAGCCTCGATGACTCGGGCGCGATGGCCACCGCGATGATCAAGGCCAGCCGAGCCGGGGTGGCCGTCGACGAACTGCGGCCGTGGATCGACAACTACCTCGCGTGGATCACCACCGGCCAGCTGCGCCTGGCGGACGGCACGCTCGCGCGCAACCGCCCGCATCCGCACACGCTCTGGCTCGACGATCTCTACATGAGCGTGCCGGCGCTGGCGCAGATGGGCGTGCTGACCGGCGAGGCGCGCTATTTCGACGACGCCGTGCGGCAGGTCCGGCAGTTCTCCCAGCGCATGTTCGTGCCTGGCGTTGCGCTTTACCGTCACGGCTGGGTCGAGGGCATGGAACCGCACCCGGCGTTCCACTGGGCCCGCGCCAACGGCTGGGCCCTGGTCGCCATGGCGGAGCTCCTGTCGGTGCTGCCGGAAAACCACCCGGGGCGGGCCGAGGTGCTGGCGCAGTACCGCGAGCACGCCCGCGGGATCGTCGCGGTGCAGGGCGCCACCGGTCTCTGGCACCAACTGCTCGACCGGCCGGACTCCTATCTCGAAACCTCCGCGTCCGCGATGTTCACCTACGCGCTGGCCCGCGGGATCAACCGCGGCTGGCTCGACCGCCTGGCCTATGGCCCGGCCGTTTCGCTCGCTTGGAATGCGGTCGCGCAGAAGGTCAACGCCCGCGGCCAGGTTGAGGGTACCTGCGTCGGCACGGGCATGGGTTTCGATCCGGCGTTCTATTATTACCGACCCGTAAGCCCTCACGCCGCCCACGGCTACGGCCCGGTCCTGCTGGCCGGCGCGGAGATGATCGCGCTCCGCCGTGGTCCGGGCGCGGCGGCGACCGTGAACGACGGCGCCGTGCAGTTCGCGCCGTCACCCTCGCGTTACTAGGTTCCGCCATGCACCTCGCCCGTCGCCACCTGCTTTCCACCCTCGCCGACCAGGCCGCCGCCGGCCAATCCGGCAGCGGGCTGCGCTTCGGCCCCCGACGGGTCGACGCTGCAGCGGGTGACATTCTACCGTTAACGCTGAAGACGCGGGACCAGGCATTCATCAATCCCATGGCCAATCCAACCATCTTAAGCCGGGCGTGTCGTTTTTTCCGCCAAGCCCTCGCGGTCGTCGCGCTGGTCGGGCTCGGTCGGTACGCGGCGGCCGCCGACCTCACCGCTCCGGCGCATCCGACCCCGCCGCGCGTGACGAATCCGGCGCCGGCCCTGCCAATTCCACCCGGCCCCTTCGCACCGGACTGGGATTCGGTCCGGGCGCACTATCAGACGCCGGAGTGGTTTCTCGACGCGAAGTTCGGCATCTTCCTGCACTGGGGCGTGTATGCGGTGGCCGCGCGGCAGAGCGAGTGGTACCCGCGGCACATGTACTCGAATCCGGGGATCGCCGAGTGGCATCGCCAGCAGTTCGGGCCGCAGGACCGCTTCGGTTACAAGGATCTCATCCCGCTTTTCCGCGCGGAGCACTTTGACCCCGTTGCGTGGGCCCGGCTCTTCAAGGCCGCCGGGGCCCAATACGTGGTGCCGGTGGCCGAGCACCACGACGGCTTTGCGATGTGGGACAGCGCGCTGACCCGCTGGAACGCCAAACAGATGGGCCCGCACCGCGACGTGATCGGCGAACTCGCCGCCGCCACGCGGGCCGAGGGGATGAAGTTCGGCGTCTCCTATCATCGCATCGAGAACTGGAGCTTCATGTATCCCGCGCTCAACCAGCCGACGGACCTGTTCGACCCGGCGTACGCGGATTTCTATGGCCCGCCCCAGCCGCCGCCGTCCGGTGAACAGGGTGCGGGCGAGGTGATGAACGGGCTCACGACCCAGCAGAGTCCGGCCTTCCTCGAGGAATGGCTGCGGCGCGGCCAGGAGCTCATCGACAAGTACGAGCCGGACCTGATCTATTTCGACAACGGCGTGAACGGTCGCGGCTTCGACCCGATCAAGCTGCGGTTCGCGGCCTATTACTACAACCGGGCCGCCGCCTGGCATCGCCAGGTGACGCTGGTCGCCAAGGGCGGCAGCGCGCCCAATGGGCCGGCCTACCTAGCCGGCGCCGTCCTCGACTTCGAGCGCGGCCATCCGGCCGACATCCTGCCGGCCCCGTGGCAGACCGACAACACCGTCCACTCGCGATGGGGTTACCTCGAGGACACCCAATACCGGAGCACCGGCACGATCGTGCGGGAGCTCATCGACAATGTCAGCAAGGGCGGCAACCTGCTGCTCAATTTCTCGCCGCGCGCAGACGGCACCATCCCTGACGAGCAGCTGGCCCTGCTCCAGGGCATCGGCCGGTGGCTCGCCCTCAACGGCGAGGCCATCTACGGCACCCGTCCGTGGCACCGGTTCGGCGAGGGGCCCGTCCAGCTTGGGCAGCCGGGCCGGCGCGACGAGCGCGCCCGCATCCAGCGGGAGGCGGCCGGCGACGGCGCCGCCCCGAGTTACACCGGGCATGACTTCCGGTTTACCACGCGGCCGGCGCAGCCCGGGCGGCCCGGCGCCCTCTACGCGATCGCCATGCGCTGGCCCGCGACGGGCGAGGCGGTGATCACCTCGCTGGACGCCGCCGCCGGCCCGCGCGTCGAACGGGTCGAACTGCTCGGCGCGGGACCGATTTCGTTCGTGCAGGATGGCGCCGGCCTGCATCTAAAGTTGCCGGACGCCGCTCCCTGCGAGGAGGCGAACGTGTTCAAGATCACCGGACCAAACCTGCCATGAGACTCCCCTCCCTGCTCCTCGCCGCGTTGCTGGCGGTCGCGGCCCGGGCCGACCTCGAGCGCACGCATTGGCGCTTCGATCTCGGCACCCTGCCGCTCTCCGAGGTCTACACTCCGGCCCGCGGTTACGGCTTCGACCTAGGGACCCAGCCGACGCCCGACAATCAGCCGTTCTATTTCTCGGTGAACGTGCCGGAGGGAAATTACCGCGTGACCCTCACCCTCGGCGACCCGCGGACGGCCGGCGACACGACCGTCAAGGCCGAGTCGCGCCGGCTCATGCTGGAGGCCATTGTCACCCAGCCGGGCGAACTCGTGACACGCACGTTCGTCGTCAATGTCCGCACCACCGCGCTCCCGCCGCCGCCGCTTAATGCCCCGGGAGGATCCAGCGTGATCCTCGACGACCGCGAGGAGGGCTCGCTCACCTGGGACCGCAAGCTGACGCTTGAGTTTGACGGCCCGATGCCCCGCGTCGGCCTGGTCGAGATCGTGCCGGCCGACGTACCGACCGTCTTCCTGCTCGGCGACTCGACCGTGACCGACCAGCGCGGCGAACCGGGCGCCAGCTGGGGGCAGATGTTGACGCGATTCCTGGATCCGACGGTGGCGGTGGCGAATCACGCCGAGTCCGGCGAAACCCTAAAATCGTTCCTGACCGGGCTGCGCCTGGCGAAGGTGCTGAGTCAGCTCAAGGCCGGCGATTACGTCTTCATCCAGTTCGGCCACAACGATGAAAAACAGCAGTGGCCACAGACCTATGCCGAGGCACACACCACCTACCTCGCCTACCTGCAGGCGTATCTCGCGGAGGTGCGGCTGCGCGGCGCTATCCCGGTGCTCGTGACCTCGGTCCAGCGCCGCACGTTCGATGGCGCCGGCCGGATCCGGAATTCGCATGGCGACTATCCGCAGGTCGTGCGCGAGCTCGCCGCGGCCGAGCACGTGGCCCTCATTGACCTCGATCGCCAGAGCACCGTGCTGTACGAGGCCCTCGGGCCGGCGAAGGCCCCCCTGGCCTTCGGCAACGACGGCAAGGACCCCACCCATCACAACAACTACGGCGCGTACGAACTGGCCAAGTGCGTCGCGCAGGGCATCCGCGCTGCCCACCTGCCGCTGGCCGCGCACTTGGCCCCCGACTTCAAGGGCTTCGATCCGGCCCATCCCGACGCGCCCGAGACATTCCGCCTCGCCGCCAGCCCGGTGCGGAGCAGCGCCCCGCTGCGGGGCAACTGACGATGGCCCGGATCGCCATCGTGGGTCCGGGAGCCATCGGAGGCACGGTGGCCGCGCGCCTGCACGCCACCGGAAATCACGAAGTCTGCCTGTGCGCCCGCACCCCGCGACCTCCGCTGGAGGTGACGACGCCGGACGGAATGCTTCGCGGGCCGGCGCAGGTCGTTACCAACCCGGACGCCGCGTCCCTCGTCGACTGGATCCTGGTCGCCACCAAGACCTATGACGCCGCCGGAGCGGCCGGCTGGATCGGCCGATTGGGCGCAGCAGGTGCGCCGGTGGCGATCCTCCAAAATGGCGTCGAGCATCTCGCGCGGTTTTCGCCGTTCGTGCCCGCCGATCGTCTCGTCCCGGTCGTCGTGGACCTCCCCGCCGAGCGCCAGGCACCCGACCGCATTCGCCAGCGCGGACCCGGCCGGATGACGGTACCGAACGGCATACGCGGAGAGGAGTTCGCCCGATTGTTTGCCGGTACCGGAATCACGGTGACTCTGACCGAAGACTTCACCACCGCCGCCTGGCGCAAACTTTGCCTGAACGCCGCCGGGGTCGTCTCGGCCCTCGTCCTCCAACCCGCCGGCATCATGCGCGATCCCGCAATGGCGGACGTGGCCCGAGACCTCGTGCAGGAGGCCATAGCCGTGGGCCGGGCCGAGGGTGCGGTCCTGCCGGACGAATTGGTCGACGAGGTAATCGAGTCCTACCGCCGCGCGCCGCCCGACGCGATCAACTCCCTGCACGCCGACCGGCTGGCGGGACGGCCCACCGAAATCGAAGCGCGCAACGGCGTGATCGTGCGCCTCGGCGCGCGCCACGGGATTCCGACCCCCGCGAACCGGATGGCCGTCGCGCTCCTCGCGGTCATCGACACTTCAAAGAGCTAGGGCGGGTTCATCACAGCTACATCAGAAAACCGGCCCGATCAGCGCAGCCTGATCCGAGCCTGGTTTCGGCGGTGGTGGAATCGTCAGCTACAACCCAATCGGGTTTTCGCGGAACCGCCGCAGCACCGAGGATTGCGCCTTATCCGCCTGCTTGCGGCCACAACTCCGGAAAATTGCCCTAGGTCAGACCGTCCGAGCATTGCTGGATTGCCGCTCCGGCCGCGTTGTGACTCGCTGCCGCACCCTCCCCATGAGCAAGCAGCGTTTCGCCTTCGTCGGCACCGGCAGCCGCGCGATCAGTTTTCTCGAGCCCCTTGTCACCACCTACCGCGGCTCAAGCGAGCTGGTTGGAATCTGCGACCTGAGTCCGGCTCGGCTGGCATATTACAACGGCCTGCTCGCGGGTGATCTGGGCTACCACGCCGTGCCGGCGTACGGCGCCGACCGCTTCGACGCGATGTTGCGCGAAACCCGTCCGGACACCGTGTTCGTCTGCAGCAAGGATTCGACCCACCACGACTACATCGTGCGTTCGCTGCAGGCCGGGTGCGACGTGATCACGGAAAAGCCGCTGACGATCGACGCGGCGAAATGTCGCGCCATCCTTGACGCGCAACGGGCGACCGGCCGCCGGATTCGCGTGGCCTTCAACTACCGCTGGGCCCCGTTCCGGACCAAGGTGCGCGAGCTCCTCCAGGCGGGCACCATCGGCCGCGTCCACTCGGTGAATCTCGAGTACCTGCTCGATACCAACCACGGCGCCGACTACTTCCGCCGCTGGCACTCGAGCGCCGCGGAGTCCGGCACGCTGCTGGTGCACAAGAGCACCCACCATTTCGACCTCGTGAACTGGTGGCTCGACGCAATCCCGGAGCAGGTCTTCGCCTACGGCGACCTGGTGTTCTACGGCCGCAAGAACGCCGAAGCCCGCGGTGACGGCCATCTCACCCGCTATCCGCGCTACACGGGGGAGCCGGCGGCCAAGAACGATCCGTTCCGGCTCGACCTCGACGAGAGCGAAATCTTCCGCCGGCTCTACCGCGCGGCCGAGGCGGACTCGGGTTATGTGCGCGACCAAAACGTCTTTCGCGACGGCATCGACATTCCGGACCAGATGTCGGTCAACGTCCGCTACCGCACCGGTCCGCTGCTGACCTACTCGCTGGTCTGCTATTCGCCGCGCGAAGGCATGCGGGTCAGCCTGAACGGCGACCGCGGGCGGATTGAGTATCACGAGTTCATCGGCACGCACATGAACCGCGGTGTCCGGCCGAGGGATTTCAAGCTCGACGACAAGCCCGGCGCCGAGGCCGAGGGCGAGCGCATCGTGGTCTACCCGCACTTCCAGCCCAGTCGCGTGGTCGCCGTGCCGCCGGCGCAGGGCGCCCATGGCGGCGCCGACGATATCCTGGCCCGGCACTTTTTCTCCACGGATGCCCCGGCCGATCCCTGGAACCGCACGGCCGGCCATGAGCAGGGCGCCGCGTCGATCCTGATCGGGATCGCCGCCGTGGAATCAATCCGCCGGAACCAGCCGGTGAACATTGCCGACCTGGTGCCGCTCCGTCCGGACGCAGTCCACCTCAGTCAGCTCACGTAGCCCGGGCCTCGCCCGGTCAGCTGGCGCCCAGCGTCGCCGCCACCGCCTCGGCCTTGCGGCGGGCGCGCGAGTCGAGCACCTGCTGCAGAAGGGCGAACGGCGTCAGGAGGATGATCTTCACGTCCATCAGGAAGGTCTTGTGATGGGCGTAGTGGATATCGAGACGGATCATCTCCTCAAAGGTGGTGCGATTCTTGCCCGAGACCTGCCAGAGACCGGTCAGGCCCGGGAGGGTGGCGAAGCGCTCGCGCTGCCACGGGAGATAATGGTCGTACTCGTAGGGCACGCACGGCCGGGGACCGATAAAGCTCATTTCGCCCTTCAGGACGTTGATCATCTGGGGCAGCTCATCGAGGCCCGAGGCCCGGATCCACTTCGCGCCTGGGAGGAGCCGCGAGTCGCCGCGGGCGTCCATCTTCATCATCGGCGCATTCGAGCCGATCAGCTCGGTCGTGAGCGCGCGATGGATGCCGGTGTCCGCGCCGACCTTCATCGTGCGGAACTTGTAGATCATGAAACTGCGGCCGAGGTAGCCGATGCGCTCCTGGCGGAAGAAAACCGGGCCCGGCGACACGAGCTTCATCAGGATGGCCCCGACCAGGGTGAAGAGGCCGAGCACCGGCAGGGCCAGCAGGCATAGCACCACATCAACCACACGCTTCCACATCGGCATGGGGACCGAGGGAACCACAAAGACCGGCGTTTGACTGACGGACGGGGTGTTCTGAACCGCGAGGCGAGCAGTACGCGTTGACATGGGGCGAATCGGTAGGTGGCAGCTGAAGGTAAGGTCGGACTGGACAATCAACGGGAATCAGCGCCTGGACTCATGCACCAACCCCCGAAACGAAGAACTCGTTCTGGGTAGATTTTCCCCGGTGGAGAGGTGATCTTCCCAAACGCTGTAAATCATGTGCGAAATTTCGGAAATTCTGCCGGGTCTCAGCAAAGGTGGAGAATACGCATCATGTTTGCACTAATACCCCGATAGCCCTTTTCTGGGCTTCTTCCCCCAGGAGTCGGTGCAGGATTTTCTCTGGGAATTCCACTTTTCTCCCTGTGGAAACGCCGGGAAAACGGGCGAGGAATCCGCTTCCGAAATCCATTCCGGCGACACATTCCAAGGTTGTCCAAAGGACCGCACGGACGAGCCGCAACGTCCGGTCGGCCGGCCCTCAATTTCTGCCGCAGACATAGCAAGATTCGCGCAGCATGCGGCAGGGCTTTGGCTTACACTAGGGGACCATGAAGACGATCCTGGTACCCGTTGATTTCTCGGCTTCGACCGCGCGGGTGTGCGAGGCCGCGCAGACACTCGCGGATCTGATTGGCGGGCAGTTGCTGGTCCTGCACGTGGTCCAGCCGCCACCCGTGTTGATGAACGAATACTACGCCTTCGACGCCGGGCAGATGGCCTCCGCCGTCGTCGCCGGCGAAAAATACGCCGACCGGAAACTCGCCGAACTCGGCAAGCAGCTCGAGCGTCCCGGCCGCCCCGTCCAAACGGTGCGCGAGACAGGCCAGCCGGTGCCGACCATCCTGGACCGCGCGGAGTCCGCGCAGGCCGACTATATCGTCGTCGGCTCGCACGGACACGGCGCGCTGTACGATCTGTTCGTCGGCAGCACCACCCAGGGGATCCTCAAGAAGGCGCACTGTCCCGTGCTGGTGATTCCGAGTCACGCGTCGCGCCTGCCTGCCAGCTGAGACCACGCACCCGTCAAACACCCTGACTTTTTTCCCATGGCCAAGACCGCCACCCCTCGCTCGCCCACTTCGAATCGCGCGCCGGCTCCCCGGCATCCCGCGCCTCCGGCCCAGCCGGATCGCCACGGCCACCACCCGTGGGCGCAGGATCTCCTGGAGCTCGGCGTGAGTCCCGACGCGCGCGTGAACTGCACCGAGCCGGCGGTCGCCTTTGCCGCGCCCAAAACGCGGCCCTGACAAGACGGGCGGCGGCCGCCAGTCGGGAGCCGCCGCCCGTTCCCCGATTCGGTCCCGACTGGTTATCGACCTTCGCGGCAGTGGCTGATTACGCTCCACTCGGAGCATCGCCAGTGCTAGCGTCCGGGCAACCCCACCCCACCATGGATCTCACCGAGGCCATCTACGGTCGCCGCGCCATCCGCCATTACACGGACGCACCCGTGCCCACCACGGCGGTCGAGCAGCTGATCAAGGCCGCGCTGCAGGCCCCGAGCGCGACCAACCAGCAGCCCTGGGCGTTCGGCGTCGTGCGCGGACAGGAGCACCTCAAGCAGATGTCCGACCGCGCCAAGGACTACATCCTCGTCACGCTGCCGCGCGACCTCACGCTGCACCACATCGCCGATTCGCTAACGCGTCCCGAGACCAACGTCTTTCACGACGCCGGCACCCTCATCATCATCTATGCCAAGCCCGCGCGGTTCCATCCGGTCGAGGACTGTTTCCTCGCCGCGCAGAACCTGATGCTCGCCGCCCACGGCCTCGGCCTGGGCACGTGCCCGATTGGCTTCGCGCGGCAGTGGCTCGACCTGCCCGAAATCAAGCATGAACTCGGCGTTCCGGTTCGCTACACCGTCGTGATGCCGATCGTCGTGGGCTGGCCCGCCGCGCCTGCCCCGTCGGTCCCGCGCCGCGAGCCCGAGATCGTCTGCTGGCGCGAGACGCCCGGCCGCGGCCTCTCCGCCGTGCCGTTCCCGTTCGCCCGTCCGTCCCCCGCTCCGCCCAGTCCAGGCTGACGCCGTTTTGGCGGGGAGCGATCTTGTGGGTCACTGAGATCACAGAGAGTGCACCGAGGCCACAGAGTCTGGGCCTTCCGATCAGCCCAAAACACCATGCTTGCGATCGGGCTCGGTGTCCTCCGCTCGGCTCATTGCTCGGCGTGGCCAAAACAGAACCCGATCTAGCTTTGGCCTGACCGCCGAACTTCGCGCCCTTCGCGACCTTCGTGGTGAACCCAATCCCCCGAGCAAACCTACCGGCCCGGCCTACCGCACCAAGCCCAGCGCCCGCCGCGCGTTTTGGCCGAGGATCTTCCGCTTTGCCTCGGGCGTGATTTCGGCAAAGAGGACGCGCCCGAGCTGCGACGCCTGGTCGAGGAACACCGCATCGCTACCCCAGACGACCTTGTCCTCGAGTCCGGCCGCGACCAACTGTTCGACCAGCCCGCGCGGGCATGACGAAAGGCAGAGTTCGACGTAAACGGTCGGGTACTCACGCGCGAACCGCATGTACTGCTCGAGTTCGGCCGAGCCGATATGCGCCAGCAGCCACCGCACGCGCGGGAAGCGCCGGATGTGTGCCTCGAGTTCGTTGAGCTCCGGGCCGAACACGTGGGCCAGCACCGGCAGCGCGTGCTCGTTCGCATGGGCGAACACCGGCTCGTAGTTCGGGTGGTTGTATGGCAGCCCGGGCCGCGCACCATACGACCAGACCTTGAGCCCGCGGAAGCCGGCCGCGCGGCCCGCGGCCAGCTGGGCCGCGACTTTTTCCGGGTAGCCCACGTCCACGACCAGGTAACCGAAAAACCGGCCGGGATGACGGCGCAGCGCGTCCGCCACGAGCTCGTTGCCGTGCGCGGCATCGCCGAAGATCGCGGGGATCGAGCTCACGCACGACAGCTGGACGCCGAGGCGGTCCATTGACGCCAGCAGTGCCTCCGGCGTCGGCCGCACGATCGGGAAATCCGGCCCGTGCCCAAAGTGGGTGTGCGCGTCGATCACGACCTCGCCCGCCAGGGGTCGGCCGGCGCGCCCCGCCGCGGCAAAAACGTCCGGGGTCATGGCGCCACCTCCGCGAGCAGCCGTTCCAGGTTGCCGTGCGCGATCGCCGCCCGGGCCGCTTCCGGAATCGGCGCGTAGGTCAGCAGCGTCACCGCGGCGCCGCCCTCCGCCTCGGGATAGGAGGTACCCCACACCCAACGGTCGGGACCGAAATTCGCCAGCAGTTCCGGGATGCCCTCGTGCACCGAGTACGCGCTGCTCAGGCAGAGGTGCAGGTTGGTGTGACGGGCCAGCAGCGCGTAAAGCGACCGATGGCGGCCCAGCCGCGGTACCTGCGTGAGCACCAGGCGGAGCGACGGATAGGCGGCCATGACTTCGTCGACGTCGTCGAGCGTGACACTGCGGTAGTCGACGAGCAGCGGCAGCCGGGCCGCCGCACACAGGGCATAGAGCGCGCCCGCGCACCAGGGGCGTGGCGAGAACATGTGGTCCCGCGGGCTGATCCATGCGATCCGCATGCCGCGCTTGAGCGCAGCTGAAAACGTGGACTCTAGCGAGTGGGCGTCCGGCTCACCATCCGGCGTCAGGCAGGGCGCCGGGATCCAAGCCGGATGCTCGGCCGCCTCCCGCCACAGCACCTCGTTGCCCCAGTGCGGTGCGTTCTCGATGCACTGCCGATGCCGCACCACCGCCCGCGTGATGTCGAGCCGCGCCAGTTCGCGGTCGAGATCCGCCGCGTCCGGCCGGAACCGCTCGTAGGGCTTCCGCGACAGTCCAACCAGCGGATCGCAGGCAATGAGTTTCAGGGCAGTCATTTCAGGGCAGCCGCTGCAGCCAATCACGCACCGGCCCTTCCGTCGCGTCCGAAAACGCGCCCGACAGCACCCGGACCCGCGACCCAGCAAAGGTCGTCACGGCCCGCCGCCCCAGCAGACGCTTTCCGCCATCGCGCGGACCAACGACCAGCGCCGGTGCGCCCTGCAGCCGCACCGCCTCGGGCACGTCGACGGCCTTGAGGATATTGGGGAAATACGCGTCGTGCGGCCAAGCCGCCTTTGGCTCGGTCGCGAGGTCCGCAAAACGCGCCAGCGGCTCCAGCATCAGCAGCCCGCCCAGCCGGCTCCCGTGCAGCAGCGCCGCCAGCGCCGCAACGTCGGCGCCGAGGCCGAATCCGCCCACCACGATGCGCGTCGCCGGCAGGTTCCAGTCGCGCCGCACCTGGTCCAGCACCCGGACGGCATCGCGCACGCGCAGCGCCATCACCGACTCGCCTGTCGCCGCGCTCAGATAGCCGGCCCAGCGGTCGACGCCGCCCCAGCCCACAACGTCATAAGGCGACGGCAAAGGGCGCGTGTCACCCCACCCTGGCAGATCCACCGCCAACACACCGCGCGGTCGTTGCGCCGTGCCGAAAAAGCCCGCCACGCGGTTGAGCCAGCCCAATTGGTGCAGCCCGGTCCATCTCCCGCGATCGTCGAAGAACACCAGTGCTCCCGCGCGCGTGGACTCGGGCCGCAGCATTGTAATCGGGATCTCCCAATCCGCGCCGTCGCGGAGGCTGAACTCTTGAAACTGGTGGGTCCACAGCCGCATGCGCGCGCCGGCCGCGGAGACGGCGCTCAGTCCGGTCCGACGGTGTTGCGTAAAATCGGGAATCAACGCCGTCAGCGCCCGCCGCGCCTGGGTCGCACTCGTCACCGGTTGCCGGGTCCGTGCCGCCCGCGCGGCCGCGGTCGCCATGCAGAGCCCGAACGGCGGGTCGCCGCGCAGGTCGGCCTCGTCCAGCAGGCGGAGCCGGCGCGGCATCCGCACCGGTTCGGTCCGCGACCGTCCCTTGGCCCAGCGGCGCATCCACGCGACAAACTCGCCCGCCTGGTTCGGCGTGTATTCGTGGCCGCAGTCGTCAACCAGCACGCGGAATTTCTCCGCCTCGCCGACCGCCGCGTAAGCTCGACGCACCGGCTCCACGAGCGCGCCGAGATGTCGCGCGGTCAGCACCGTGTCGTGCCGGCCGGCCATCAGGAGCAGCGGGCGGAACCGGGTTCCGATCAGCAGCTCGCTCAGGCCCAGCCCGTCGGCGAACCGCCGCCACCACTGGGTCTCGGGACAGCCCGCATAGCCGTTGCGGACCGGATGAAGTTCATCTGGGAGCCCAAAGCACGAGGGGCCGAGCACCGTAAGCCGTGGGTCCAGCAGCGCGCAGCCCACGGTGGAGAACCCGCCGCCGGACACACCGGTCATCGCCACGCCCGGATGGGGATCGACGTCGCGCCGTGACAGCACGTAGTCCACCGCCCGCAGCGCGTCGGCGAGGAAGAACACCAGCGGGTTCTGACCGACCATGTAACCGCGCACGCCATCGTCGAAATGATTGTTGCCCTTCGCCTTCTCGCCGAAGCCCGGCGGATCAAACGACACGGCCAGGTAGCCGTTGGCCACGAACACCTGGGGCGGGTACTGTTCGTTCGGGGTGCGCTTGCAGTTGTGCCCCACCGGCGTGACCACCGCCGGCCAGGGCGGGGCCCAGCGGCGCGGGTCGGGTTTCCAGACCGTCACGTTCATCCACGCCCCCGGGAGCGACTCGACGAGAAGATTCTCGAAGGAAAACTCGCCGCAGTCGCGTCCACCCTGCCGGCGCACCCGCCACGTCTCCCGGCGCACGAGGTCGGGGTGTTCGAGGGCAGCCGCGAACCGCCGCCGCACGCCGGCCGCGTGCGTCCGCCAATCCGCGGCCGAACGCAGGCGCCGGCGCGCGTCGGCCGCTGCGTCGAGCTGGCGGAGCGCGGTGGCGACGATATGACGCCGCAGCATGGTGCGCAGGTCACCGCCGGGTACGGGAGGCTGGTAAAGCGGGGCGTCGGGCATCGGGGCAGCCGCGTCCAGAGCTTTACCTGAACTCCCGACCGGGGCACTCGTCCAGGGCGGCGGGCAGTTCGACGCGGGAGGAAACGCGCATGACGGGCTGGACAATTGGCGCGGCCGCCCCAAGAGCCAAGGTTAGTTTTTCGCCCCACCCCGCATGCAGCCGTCCCGCCTCGCATTGTCCGTGGCCGTCGACCAGCCCGGTCCCAAGATCAGCCGGCATATCTTCGGGCAGTTCGCCGAGCATCTCGGCACGTGCGTGTACGACAGCATCTGGGTCGGCGAGGACTCGCCGATTCCCCACGTGCGCGGCATTCGGCGCGACGTCGTCGAGGCGCTGCGCGAGATCCGCATGCCGAACATCCGGTGGCCCGGCGGCTGTTTCGCGGACGCGTACCACTGGCGCAATGGCATCGGCCCGCGCGCCGCGCGGCCGCGCCTGCGCAACGACACCTGGGGCGCGATCGAGACCAACGCCTTTGGCACGTTTGAATTTCTCGACTTCTGCGCCCAGGCCAACGCCGAGCCCGTCATTTGCGGCAACGTCGGCACCGGCACGGTCCAGGAGATGCGCGACTGGGTCGAATACCTCAACGCCCCCACCGGCGCCGGCCTCGCCGACGAACGCGCCGCGCACGGCCACCCCGCGCCGTTTGGCGTCCGCTACTGGGGCGTCGGCAACGAGAGCTGGGGCTGCGGCGGGCTGATGCGCGCCGAGTACTATGCCGACGAGTTTCGCCGCTACGCCAACGCGCTCGGCAACTACGAGAAGTCCGCGCTCTTCCGCATCGCGACCGGTCCCGGCGTCGACGACTACCATTGGACCGAGGTAATCATGCGCGAGTGCTCCGCGCCGCGGTTCAACCCACGGGTGATGGACGGCCTGTCGCTGCACTACTACATGAACGGCGGCATCCCGCCGGGCCGGGCGCAGCTCAAGCTCCTCGCCACCGATTTCACCCCCGACCAGTGGCGCGCGGTGATGGCGCACGGCTGGTTCATCGACGAGCTGATCACCAAGCACACCGGCATCATGGACCGCCACGATCCGGAGCGACGGGTGAAGCTCATCGTCGACGAATGGGGCTCATGGTACGCACCCGACCCCGGCCCGCGGACAAGCCTGTTTTTCCAGCAGCAGACGATCCGCGACGCCCTGCTGTCGGCGCTCACGTTCGATTCGTTTATCCGTCACGCCGAACGCGTCCACATGGCTAATGCCGCCCAAGTGGCAAACGTGCTCCACTCCGTGCTGCTCACCTTCGGCGCGACAACCGTGCGCACGCCTACCTGGCACGCGTTCCACCTCTACGTGCCGCACCAGGACGCGCAGCGCCTGCCCGTGAGCGGAGAAATCCCGGTGCTCACGCACGACGGCCTGCCCTACCCCCGGCTCTCCGTCAGCGCGTCGCGCGCCGACACCGGCTCCGTCACCGTCACCCTCGCCCACACCGATCCCACCGAGCCGCTCGAGCTTGAACTTGCCCTCCCCGGCCTGCCCTCCACCGCAAAGCCGCACGCGCACATCCTCACCGCCCGCGCCCTGACCGACTGCAACACCCCCGACGCCCCCAACCGCGTCGCGTCGCAGAAATGGGAGTCTTTCCGCTACGGCTCCGGCAAACTGACCGCAACGCTGCCGCCAGGTAGCCTTGCCGCCGTCACCTTCGGCTGAGCAATTCGCAAGCTCAGCGCCGTCAGCGATTGAAAATCCCGTAGCAGCCGACGTATGGAGGCTGGCACTACTCTAGCAGAGGGTAGTATTTAGCTGGTAGATAGGAGAGCCGGTGGACTTGCAGATATCGACCTACTGGCAATCGTAGGCGGGTAATAAGGTCGTACCTCACCCACGGAAAGGAGCGGACAATTCCTGTCCTCTACACCGTTTCGATTGGAAACCTTTGAGCAACGCTAACCCGGTCGAATGTCAGTTTTATTCGCTCGTAGTTTTCTCGCGAAAATAACCAGAGGGTAGAAGCCTTCGGGTGATTCCGCATCCCTCTCCAAGCTGGGTTCCGGAAACCGCCCAAGATCAGCCGTCAGCGACCCTTTTTGGGCGGTGCCGAAGGTGGGGGTGGCTTGGGCTGAGAAGGCGGCGGCGGCGGCGAGTAGTTCTCGCCCAAGCTCCTTCTCTCGGGAAGTCCTTGGGGTTTGGGAAGACTAATGGGCTGCGGCTTCAAGTTGCTCATCTTTGGTGGGAGTTGCCGCCAGCGAGGCGGAATTCAGTTCGTCAGGTGACTTTAGGAACTCAATAAAGTCGATCAGCTCTCGTTTCACAAGAAAGAGCCCGTGACTTTCGTTGGCGGTGAGCTTGTTCTGGTCGTCTAGCCACTGCGGTTCATACAAGTAGATGTTACCATCCTCGGCCGAGTTCGAATAATGCATGACCCACCCGTACACGCGGCGGCCGTCGGCAAAGTGAACCACCACGTACCGGCGATATTCCGCAAATACATCGAGCCAGATGGTTGCTCGCGCCGACTGCGAGGTAATCCTCAATTTTCGCAAGACCCATCCGACCAAGTCACGATTGAACGCAAAGGCTAGAAGAGTTGGAGCAACCAATGACATCCCGAGCAGCCAGAATATCGCCGCCGCACTGTACACGATGCCCTTGTAGGTAGCGTCACCCCGTTTCGTCTCTGACATCTGCACGGCGGCGCCGTGACCAATCAAGGCGCACAACGCATAGATCAAAAGGCTCCAGAGGAGGGCGCTTACGACTTTATCGTAGGGGCTACTCTCTTTCCGATAGACCAACAATCGCAGCACAGTTGATGCGAGCAATCCAGGACACAAGAACAGCAATACGTTCAGTACTTCATAGCTGAGCTGCATGCGGTGAAACCTGCTACCGATGCAATGGCCTTCAAGCAGAAGTTAGGATAGCATTTGCCAGTCATTGGCCGTCGCCTACATCGCAACAAGCGACTTGGCCGGAGAACAAATGCCGCTCAACCGGAGTCTTCAGCCGTGCATTTACGGCCCGATGCACAGAAGGCAAAATGGAAAGCGGAGTTGGCTGCTAATCCACGTTAATCTCCACTGATGTACACCACCGCGATTGGAAAGAGTGATCCATTCCTAGATGATGGACGCGAACGTAAGAGATAGTTACAGCGCGTCTTTTAAATTGGTTTTCCTTTCGGTCATAGCTGAGCGAAGCGAAGAATTCAGTTAACTTTCGCCATGGACTTCGACCACGTCCCACTAACGCCTACACTTCGCTCATCATAACAAACGAGGATTGAGGACACGCTCCCCGTAGGCGGGTACATTGCAGGGGCAAGCGCTCCCGCAGGAAGGGTTCCACCAGCTTCTGTCTACTAGCCGCAGCCGCGGCGTCCTCTGATGCTATGCTACTGGCGCACGCAGGGCACTGAGATAAACATCTGCAGCAACCCTCAGTTGATCCAAGGCGATCCACTCGTCCTTGGTGTGGGCCTGGGCGAGGTCGCCGGGCCCGAGCACCAAGCTGGGCGCGCCGGCGGCGGCGTAGTGGCTTGCGTCCGTGACGTAGGGGGCGCCGCGGCCCGTTGCATCACAACCGTGATGCGCTAGGACGGGACTCAGCCAGCGGTGGAATTCGCGGCTCTGCACGTCGTCCATCGACGGCACCACGTATAGCGAGTCATGCTCGACCGGCAGGCCCGCGAGCACGACGTCGCGCTCCGCCAGCACCGCCTCGGCGGTTTCGCCCGGGACCGTGCGGCGGTCACACTCAATCTCGCAGTAGTCCGGGATGATGTTCACTGCGGTGCCGCCGCGGATCGTGTTCACGCTCGCCGCGGCGCGGCCGGTCATCGGATGCCAGCCCGTGACGCCCGGAATGTAGCGCGTCTCCAGCACCTCGAGCACCTGCCGCATCGCGCTGATCGCGGACACGCCCTTGCTCGGGTCGGACGAATGCGCGGCGCGGCCGCGCGTGATCGTGCGCCAGCGGATCACGCCGTTGTGCGCCACCACCGGCCGCAGCTGCGTCGGCTCGCCGACAATCACGCCGCGGAGTCGCGGCAAGAAAGTCTTCAGTTCGGTTCGGGCAAATGCCTGGGCGCCGGTCATGCGCGCCTCCTCGTCGACGACGAACACCAGCGCGGCATTGCGCGGCCGGCGTGCGTCGCGGGCGAACTCGCGGAGCGCCCAGAGCATCGCGGCGCCGGAGCCCTTGGTGTCGCAGGCGCCGCGACCGTACAGCTTGCCGCCCTCGATGCGGCCGGCGTGCGGCGGGACGGTCATGCCGACCACGCTCACGGTGTCGAGGTGGCTTTCGAACATGAGCCACTCGCCGCCGGGCACGGGCTCGCAGGTGACGATGAGATTTTCCTCCGGGTTGCCCGCCACCGGCACGCGGCGCGTGGTCAGGCCCCAAGTGCGAGCCAACTTCTCGAGGTGGCTTACCAGCTCGGTCTCGTTGCCGGTCGTGCCGCCGAAGAGCGGATTGACCGTGTCGAACGACACCATCTGGGCCAGCAGTTCGTCGACGGAGGTCGGTGGTTTCATGATCCTCAGGCAAGCCAGCGGTCGCGGTGGGCGGCGATGAAGGCGTCGTCGGTGAGCTGCGGGTAGGCGCGGCTGACGCGGGTCAGCTCGTCGGCCTGGCCGGGCGAGAGCACCTCGTGGGGATTGAGG
>JAFEGX010000060.1 GCA_018239675.1 Verrucomicrobiota bacterium | reverse complement strand
GATTTGGTACCAAGGGGAAAACAACGCGAATTCCGCCTGGCCGGAGTTGTACGGCCTGCAACTGCCGCTCCTCATCGCCGACTGGCGCCACCAATGGGGGCAAGCTCGCCTGCCTTTCGCCTGGGTCCAGCTGCCGAACTTCCAACCGAAGCGCGTCGACCCGGCCGCACCCGCCAAGTGGGCGCTGGTGCGGGAGGCCATGCTTCAGACTCTCGCGATTCCGGACACCGGCATGGCGGTAGCGATCGACATCGGCGAGGCCGGCAACATCCATCCCAAGAACAAGCGCGAAGTCGGCCGCCGGCTGTCGCTTTGGGCGCGCGCCCGGGTGTACGGCGAGTCGATCCCGTACTCGGGTCCCCTGCCGCGGAGCCACACCGTGCGCGACGGCCGGATCATCATCACGTTCGGCCATGCCGACGGCGGTCTCGTCGCCCAGGGCGGAGCCGTGAAGGGATTCGAGGTCGCCGGTGCCGACCGTCGATGGGTGCCGGCCGAGGCCTCGCTCCAGGGAGATCAGGTAATCGTCACCAGCCCGCAGGTTCCTGCGCCGAGCGCGGTCCGCTACGCGTGGGCGGACAATCCGGAGTGCAATCTTTTCAATGGAGCGGGACTGCCCGCGAGCCCGTTTCGCACCGACGACGGCAAACCATGAAAATCCGCCCGGGCGGCGTATCACTCGACCGAGGGAGATGACAAACGCCACGGCAAGCTGCTAGAGTAAGCTGGTTCGCACCCCGGGAGTCTGCCGCGTCGACCGCCCAAACGGGCCCGCCAGATTCATCACTTCCCCGCCCCAACATGACCCACCTCGTTTCGCCCGCCCTGCCGGCGCTTTTCCCCGTTCACCTCCCGCTCGCCACGGCGGCCGGCGCCGCGCCCAATCCACCCGGCGGCGTCGTCCTCAATCTCGCGGCCGTCGATTACCTCATTCTCGCCGTCTATTTCGCCTTCGTGCTCGGGATCGGCTGGGTCCTGCGGAAACACCTCAAGACCTCGACGGACTTCTTCGAATCCGGGCGCTCGCTGCCGGCCTGGATCTGCGCGCTGGGATTCATCGGCGCGAATCTCGGTGCCCAGGAAGTTATGGGCATGGCCGCCTCCGGCGCCAAGTACGGCATCGCCACCTCCCATTTCTACTGGGTCGGCGCCATCCCCGCGATGGTCTTCGTCGGCATTTTCATGATGCCGTTCTACTACGGCTCCAAGGCCCGCTCCGTCCCCGAGTACCTGAAGCTCCGCTTCGATGAAAAGACGCGCACGTTCAACGCGCTCTCCTTTGCGGTCATGACCGTGTTCTCGTCCGGGATCTCGATGTTCGCCCTGGCCAAGCTGCTCAACGCGATCCTCGGCTGGAATTTCGACCTCTGCATCGCGGCCTCCGGCCTGGTCGTGCTCGTCTACATCTACACCGGGGGACTCACCTCGGCGATCTACAACGAGGTGCTCCAGTTTTTCCTCATCGTCCTTGGCTTCCTGCCGCTCGTGCTCCTGGGGCTGCAGGACATCGGGGGATGGGATGGCCTGATGAAGCAGCTCGACGCCTACTCTGTGACCAAGGGCATGCCCGGCGCCTGGAGCCACTCGTGGCAGCACCTGGGGAGCGCCTCGGCCAATCCGATCGGGATCGAGTGGTTCGGCCTGGTCGCGGGTCTCGGCTTCGTGCTTTCCTTCGGCTACTGGTGCACGGACTTCCTGGTGATCCAGCGCGCCATGGCGGCCAAGGACATGAATTCGGCCCGCCGCACGCCGCTCATCGCCGCCGTGCCCAAGATGTTCTTCCCGGCCCTCGTCATTCTTCCCGGCATGCTGGCCATCGCCCTTTATCACAAGGGCGGCACCACCAGCCTGGCGCTGCCGGTCGATGCCAACGGCACGCCCGACTACAACATGGTGGTGCCCGCGCTGCTCGCGAAATACTTCCCCAACGGCATGCTCGGCATCGGCCTCACCGCGCTCATGGCGTCCTTCATGTCCGGCATGGCCGGCAATGTCACCGCCTTCAACACGGTCTGGACCTACGACCTCTACCAGCGCTGGCTGCGTCCCGACGCCACCGACGCCCACCTGATCCAGGTCGGCCGCATCACCACCATCGTCGGCCTCCTCATCAGCGCGGTCTGCGCCTACGCCGCGGCCCGGTTCAACAACATCATGGACATGCTCCAGCTGGTGTTCGGCTTCGTCAACGCCCCGCTCTTCGCCATCTTTCTCCTCGGCATGTTCTGGAAGCGTGCGACCGGCCACGGCGCCTTCTTCGGGCTGCTCCTCGGCACGCTGTCCGCCGCCGTCTTCCAGGGCGGCACACTCCCCGTCGGCGAGGTCGCCAGCCTGCTCAAGGGCGGTTGGCTGGGCGTGCATCACTTGTTCGCGAGCACGATGGCCCAGAACTTCTGGATGGCCATCGTCGCCTTCAGCAGCTGCTTCGCCGGCACGATCCTCATCTCGCTGGCCACGAAGCCGACCCGCACCGACGAGCAGCTGCGCGGGCTGGTCTACTCCCTCACCGCGCGGGTCGCGGATTCGCGCGACACGCCCTGGTATGCGCGGCCCGCGACCCTGGGCGTGGTGGTTCTCGCGCTCAGCCTCGGCCTCAATCTCCTGTTCTGGTAACGATCCTCCCCTCCCGCCATGCAACAACTCGACGTCCGCCAGCCCATGGGGCTGCTCTTTCTTACCCTCGGCGTGATCCTGGTCGGCCACGGCCTGATCGCCGACCCGGTCATTTTCGTCCGGCACTCGCTCGGGCAGAATGTGAATCTCGGCTGGGGCGTCGTCTTCGTCCTGTTCGGCAGCCTGATGCTCTGGCTCGCCCGCCGCTCCCGCGCCTCCTGACCGAAGCCGGCCACGCGGACTCACCACCTTTCCCGATTCATGACCACGGCTGAAGAGGACGGGGCGGCGGCCGGGGATCCGGCGGAACGGGCGCGACGCCAGTTCGAGATCCTTTACGGCCGCCGCGCGACCCTCCTCGCGGTCGCACCCGGACGCGTCAACGTGATCGGCGAACACGTTGACTACAATGGCGGCTGGGTGCTGCCGGCCGCCATCGACCGCTGCCTCGCGCTCGCCGTCGCGCCCCGCCACGACGATCGCGTGCGTCTCGCCACGGCCGACTTTGAGGGCGCGATTGAATTCGACAGCCGCGACCTGGCCCCGCCACCCACGCGCGACTGGAGCCGGTACGTGCGTGGTGTGATGGCCGGGCTGGCCCAGGCCGGGCACGTCGTGCCCGGGTTCGACGCCTGCATCGCTTCGACCATTCCCGTGGGCGGCGGACTCAGCAGCAGCGCCGCCCTGGAGGCCGCGACGGGCCTGGCGGGCCTGGCCCTCGCCGGCGCCGAAATGGATCGCTTCGCGCTGGCCAAACTCTGCCAGCAGGCCGAGCACGACTACGCCGGCGTGCCCTGCGGCATCATGGACCAGGCGGCCGTGCTCTGCTGCACGGCGGGCAACCTCCTCCTGCTTGATTGCGAACTGGAGACCTACCTGCCCGTGCCGCTCCCCGCTGGTGACTGGAGCCTGCTCATCATCAACTCCGGGGTGTCCCACGAGCTCGCGAGCGGCGAATACGCCCG
>JAFEGX010000005.1 GCA_018239675.1 Verrucomicrobiota bacterium | reverse complement strand
AGCAAAAACCCGGTCTCTTGCGAAACCGGGTTTTACCTCTGAGAAATGGAGCCGAGCATCGGATTTGAACCGACGACCCACGCTTTACGAAAGCGTTGCTCTACCAACTGAGCTAGCTCGGCAAAAGTGCTGTTCCCGAGGGAACGAGGGGCGGGATTTACGGGTTACCGGCAGGCAGTGACAAGCAATTTCGCCAAGGACATACCACCCGGGGCCGGAATTGGGCCTGGACAGGTGATGGAGGTCAGGAGTCGCCGTAGTCGACGCTGTCGTTTGGCAAGAATTCCCCTCCCCAAATCCCGCTCGTGGTCCACCGGCGAAGAACCTCGATCGGGAAGTCCTCGGTCTGGAAAAACTCTGGGACGTCCCCGCAAATATCCGTGTAGATGCGAAACATCGCGGTGTTGCGCCACTGACAAAGCTGTAGGCAGGGCTCCAGACGAATATCATCGAGATCGAACAGCGGGGCGCCGAGAGCATTTGGCCTAAACGCCATGGGCAAGGCCATCCAAGAGTCGACCCAAGAGAAATCCCAGCCACCCTCATCGGTCTTCGCAAAGGAGTGGAACGTCACTTCTATGTCGACCGGGAGCTGGACAATCGGGAGCACCCCGGCATTCGGCCGGATCAGCCGACGGCGGCGAAGTTCGAGACGAACCTTTCTCGCATAATCGTAAACCTCCAGGACTCGTTCCGCGGCCGCGAGGTCGAGATTTATCGCCAAGAAACCGTGTGACTCGTGCTCTCGGCCATCCGAGCAAAAATACGGGCTGAGCAGTCGGAGCCGATCACGCTTAGCCGAGACATAGGGCAATATTGATGAATGCATGCCCTATAAGACGACCGCTCCACGGAAAACCATAGCGTCGTGATCATTTTGCTCCAGAAGATGTAGGTCCGGCGCTCGTCTGAAGCATCGGCTCAATTGGCCTGGCTGAAAGGAAATGGTAACAGATTTGCGTATGCTGCGGAATCGAGGCCACGCCTCAAAGATCACCGCCGGCCCACCGAGCTCGATTCACACGGCGATCCGGAACAATCACACCTGCAAATGGCGCAATGAAGCTAGCTGACTGGATTGTCGTGACCCTACTCGTGCGGCGGGATGTCCGGGAAATGCTGCAGCAGGGCCTCGATCAGCGGGCCGAAAAGGTAGGTCATGTCTTGCTCGGGCCAGCGGTCGATCCAGGCCGAGCCGCCCCAGACCAGGTCGTTCTTGTAGGCACCGGTCGCGTCCTTCACGCGGATGATCGTGAGATCGAATGCGTGACGGTATCCCGTCCCGGAAAACGCGGGCACGGTCCGGTAGGTGTAGCGCACCTCGAAGTCCGGGACTTGCTCGGTCCGCGTGAGCCCCGCGCGCTGCAGCTGGGTCGAGATCATGACCGCAATGTTTCGGTGCCGCGCCGCGCGGACGTCGTAGGCCTCCGAGAATTGCGCGGGATCGTACGACACCCGGAACGTGCCCGCGATGGGCAGGCTCAACTGGCTCAGTCCGCTGTGATGGATCGCCCGCGGATCGGGCATCGCGGAGCGCGACCCGGTGCCTGACGTACAGGCGGACAAGGCAATGAGGAGCGCTCCGCCGGCGAGCGAAAGAATGGCGACGTTGGTTCTCATGGCGGGACGCCTACATTAAAGTGTGCCCGCGCCATTTCGGCGAGGTAATTTGTGGCCCGGTCCGGGCGGAGGGCCCGGCGGAAGGCCAGGGCTGCAGCAGGGGATGCAGGATTGCGGGGCGCTTTCTTTACCACGGAGGAAACGGAGGGCGCAGCCCGAGGACACGGAGCCGGGCGATCCCATGCGGACCTAGCAGCGACGGTGCGTCGGTACTAGGTCCGCATGGACTTGGTCGAGGATCCGGACTTGGTGGGCTCTGGCTAAGCAGGCGGCATCCGGGCAGATTCGAATACCAGTCGTGTTCTCCCAAAGTCCGATCGGACACGGCCGTGCGCCTTTCGCACGGCTGTGTCCGCGAGGCTTTTTCCTGCCTCTGTGTCCTCGGCCTGCCCGCTCCGTTTCCTCCGTGGTAAAACGAGAACCGCCGTCACCCCCTCGACGCAGCCACACATCACCTGCCGCACGCTCCGGTTCCCGAACCGTTTCACGTCTAGGCCGGACGACTCTACTTGCCCGGCCTTCCGTCCAGGGTTCGGCGAACCGCCGTCAGCAGGGTGACCCGGTCGATGGGCTTGGAGAGGTACACACCGACCTCATTGAACGGGGTCTTTGAATCCGACGCCTCGGCGGAATAGCCGCTGACGATGATCACCTTCAGGGCGGGCTTCATCTCCTTCAGCATTTTCGCAAGCCGCAAGCCGCTCATGCCGCCCGGCATGACCATGTCGGTCAACAGTAGGTCGAATCGCTGGCCGTGCTCCTCCCATTTTTCCAGGCCCTTGATCGCGTCCGGGGTCACTACCACCGAATAGCCGACTTCCTCGAGACACATCGCCGCAACTTCCCGCACCGCCGGGTCGTCCTCGACGATCAGGACGCGCTCCTTGCCGCCGGGCACATCGGGCGGCGACTCGAGTTTCGAGGGCTGGGCCGGCGACTCCACCGCCGGCAGATACACCCGGAAGGTGCTCCCCTGCCCGACCACGCTGTCAACCTCCACCCAACCGCCGTGCTGCTTCACGATCCCGTACACGGTCGCGAGGCCGAGCCCGGTGCCCTTGCCCACTTCCTTGGTCGTGAAGAACGGCTCGAAGATCCGCTTCAGCGTGGCGGCATCCATGCCGTGACCCGAGTCCGCGACCGTCAGGCAGACGTGCCGCCCGGCTCTCCGCCCCTCCCGCTGCCGTGCCGTCTCGTCCGAGAACACGACCTGCTCGGTGTCGACCAGCAGCCGGCCGCCGTCGGGCATCGCGTCGCGGGCGTTGACGCAGAGGTTCATCACCACCTGCTCCATCATGCCGGCGTCGGCATTGATCCACATGGGGGCCGTCCGGTTCCGCAGCGTCATCTCGATGTGCTCGCCCAGCACGCGGCCGAGCATCTTGAACACGTCCACCAGGCACTGGTTGAGGTCCATCACCTGCATCGCCGTCGCTTCGCGCCGGCTGAACATCAGGAGCTGGCGCGTCAGGCGCGCGGCCCGCTGCGTGATGCCCTCGAGGTTGCGGAGTTTGGTCACGACCGCCGGCTCCAGCGTGCGGTCCGACGCCAAGAGGTTCAGCTGGATCATCAGCACCGCGAGGATGTTGTTGAAGTCATGGGCGATACCGCCGGCGAGCTGCCCGAAGGCGTCCATCTTCTGCGCCTGCACAAACTGGGTCTGCAGCTGCGCGTACTCCGTGATGTCGGTGTCGACGCCGCCGATCGCGTAGATGCGGCCCTGCGCGTCGCGCAGCGGGAATTTCACCGCGAGGTAGGTCTTCTTGACGCCGTTCTCCTCGCCCTGCTCCTCGGTCGTAACCGGCGCACCCTTCTCGATCACCAACCGGTCGTGCTTCTCGCGCTGCTCCGCTTGTTCGGCCGGCACGAGATCCCGGATGGTCATGCCGATGATGGACGCCCCGGAGTGCCGATACTTCTCGTTGAAGAGCCGGTTTGTGAGCAGGAAGCGGCCCTCGAGGTTCTTCACGTAGATCAGCGCCGGGCTGTAATCGAGGATCGCCTGCAGCCGCTCCTGGGTGACCTTTAACGCGTCCTGCGTGCGCTTGTAGTCGGTGACGTCGTCGACCATCTCGACGGCGTAGAGGGGAGTGCCATTCTTGGCCTTCAGGATCGAGACGGTCAGGTGGCCCCACACCAGCCGCCCGTCCTTCCGCGTGTAGCGTTTCTCGATCTGGTACGAATCGCGCCGGCCCGCCATGAGGTCGGCGTACAGCGCCGCGTCGCGGTCGACGTCCTCGCGAAAGGTCAGCTCGGCGATCGTGCGCTGCTCCAGTTCCGCCTCGGTGTAGCCCAGCATGCGCTGGAAATTCGGGTTCGCGCGCATCACGCGGCCGTCGAGGCGCACGAGCGCCATGCCGGTGCCGGCATTGTCGAAGGTCGAGCGGAACCGGTCCTCGCTCTCCTCCAGCGCGCGGGCCTGGGCCGAGACGCGCGCCAGCATGTGCCGCTGCCACCAGATCAGCGCGCCGACCGCGGCCAGCACCAGCGCCAGCGGCACCATGAAGGGCTTCAGGTCCGCCAGCAGGATCGGGTGCGGCTCGATCGGGCCCAGCCATTTCCGCCAGATGCGGTCGAACTCGCCGTTGTGCCGCACCTCCGCGAGCGACTCGTTGAGGATCGCCAGCGTCTCGTCCTCGCCCCGGGGGACGGCAAAGTGGAACCGGAAAATGATGTCGTCGATGAACTCGTACCGCAGGCCGAAGTCCCGCGTGCCCTTCGGCAGCGCCAGCATGAACATCGCGCCGTCGATCTCGCCGCGCTCGGTCGCCGCCAGCGCCTCCTGCATCGAGCTGTAGCCCTTGACCTTGACCTGCCATTCCGGGTGCGACAGCGGCATGAAGTACGCCACGCTGCCCTTCAGCGCGCCGATCGTCTTGCCCGCAAGATCGGAACTGCGCCGCAGCGGTTCGTGGTCGCGGCGGAAATAGGCGATCGCGTGCAGGTACGCGTGCGAGATCGAGAACCGCATCGTGTCCTTGCGTTCCTCCGTGACGGTCACGTTCGCCAGCGCGTCAAGGTTGCCGTTCTTGAACTCCTGCAGGATGTAGCTCCATGAGCCCGACACGATCTCAGGCTGGAACGAGCCGTCGCGGCCCATCACCTGGATCAGCTCGGTGGAGAAACCGGTCGGCCGTCCTGCCGCGTCGATGAACGACAACGGCTCGGAGTTGCTCTCCACGCCAATCCGGATCCGCGGCGCCGCGGCCAGGGCCGGGATGCTGATCGCCGTGAGCAGAATCCAGAGAAGGCGTCTCATGCTTTGCGCCGAACATACGTCAAACCTGCTGCGCGAAAAGGACGTACTGAGGTGAAGTTACTAAAGGGAAACTCCCTAGTCCCAATCAGGAGTCCCACCCAATGCCGCTCGCGCCACTGAATCGGACCAACGGAAGCCTCGACCCGGAGCTCACGGAGGTGGCAACGAGACCACGGAGGCAGGACCGCTTCCCGGTGGACGAGGCGATCCGATTGTCGGGGTGCCTCTGAGAAGTCCGCTTCGGTCGGGTGCTCGCGGTTCGATTATCGAGGGGACAATGGCGCGGTCCCGGAACCTGGTGACGCTACCGCATCCGCATCTTGGCGATTTCCGGCCAAAGCGGCTGCAGGTCTTCGTCCTCGAGCGCCGATGTTTTCCAGTCGGCATGCAGCTTGAAGGCCATCGCGAGCCTCCGCCGGGCCTCGGGGAGCTGGCCGAGCACGCAATGGTAGCACGCGAGATTGTAATGCAGCAGCGCGCATTTCGGGAAGCGCGACTCGACGTCGGTCAGCACATCGCGCGCCTCGGCCACGCGGCCAAGCTCTTTGAGCGCATAGGCGGTAAAGATGAACCCCTTGTCGTCATCCGGCGCAACCCGCGCCAGCTCGCACGCCACGTCCAGCAGCTCCACCCACTGTCGCGCCTCGACGTGCAGGTCCACCCGCACGCCCAGCACCTTCGCCGACTTCCGGTCCGCCCCGCGAATGCGGTTCAGCTCCCGCGCCGCCTCGTCCACCAGGCCGAGCGCCAGGTAGCCCGAAGCGTATTCCAGATGCCGCCGCGTCGAAATCATGGGGACGGCCGAGCGTTGCTCGGCCGTGTCGAAAGGGGCAAGTCGAAGGTCGAAGGTCATCCGCCGGCGGCTGCGCCGCTGCAGATGGAATTGACGCACACCGACCCGGCGTCCGCCATCGCCCGAAGGGCCGGCAAGAATCCAGACCTTCGACTCTTGACCTGTCACCTTCGACCCGAAGCCGGCCTTCCGGCCGGCTTCAGCCCGACCCGATCAGCCAGCCGGCCAGAAACACCAGCACGCCGCCGACCACCACCTGGAAGATTGCGGCGAGCAGCGGCGTGTCCATGTAGCGCTTGCGGAGCCAGGAGATCGCGGCGAGCTCGGCGGCGACCACGACCAGTGCGATGGTCGTCGCGAGGTGAAAGTCGGCGATGAGGTACGGCAGCGTGTGGCCGATGCCGCCGATCGCGGTCATGAGACCGCACACCAGCCCGCGCAGGCCGGGCGCGCCGCGACCGCTGAGCTTGCCGTCGTCGGACAGCGCCTCGGCAAAACCCATGCTGATGCCGGCGCCGACCGATGCCGCGAGTCCCACCTTGAAGGTCTCGAGCGTGTTGTTGGTGGCGAACGCCGCGGCGAAGAGCGGCGCAAGGGTGGAGACCGACCCGTCCATCAGGCCCGCCAGGCCGGGCTGCACGAAGCGCAGTACGAACATCCGGCGCGCGGCGTGGACTTCCATCTCCACCTCGCCGGCCGCGGATTGCTCGCGGTTGATCTCGCCGGCGGTCATCTCGTGATTCTGCTCCTCGTGCGCGAGGTCGCCCAGCAGCTGCCGGATGCCGGCGTCGGTGGTCCGCTGCGCCGCGGCCTCGTAGAAGCGGCGCGCCTCGAGCTCCATCAGCGCCGCTTCCTCGCGCATCTGCTCGGGCCGGAGCGTACGCGTCAGCCAGGTCGAGCGGTGCACCACGAAACCCTTCACGTCCTGCCGGCGAATCAGGGGAATGTGCTCGCCGAAGCGCTGACGGTACATGTCGATGAGCCGGCGGCGGTGGTTGTCCTCCTCATCCGCCATGCGCGTGAACAGGGTGGCGGTGGATGGAAAGTCCTTGGCCAGCGAAGCGGCGAAATCGCGGTAGATGCGGCTGTCCTCCTCCTCCGCCGTCACCGCCACGGCCAAGATCTGGGCCTCAGTCAGATCACGAAAGTGCATGCGCGAAGAGTTGGAAGGATTGCACAGGAGGCAACGGAGGAAATGGAGGCCTCCGTTTCCTCCGTTATCTCCTGTGAAAGGATGTCGGAGCTTCGCCGCTAGACGACCTTGGTGGCGCGGCCGATGTCCGGGTCGGTGAAGATGTCGTTCTCGTCGGTGCTCCGGGTCGAGAACTCCGACACGACCGCGCCCTCGTCGCCGGCCTGGAACCAGTGCTTGGTGTTGGGCATGATCGTGTACTGGTCACCGGGCCTGAGCACGACCTCGTGCCACACGGTGTAGGTGGACTCGCGGCCCTTGGGCGGACGGCAGTGCGGCTTCGCGGCCGGGGTGCCCTCGACGTAAAGATAGACCGAGCCCCAGCGGCAGCGGAAGGTTTCCTCCTTGCCGGGATTGTCCTTCACCGGCGGGTGCCGGTGCTCGGGACACGTCTGGCGCGGCCACATGGCGAGTTCCTTCGCGCAGCAGCGCGCGGTGTTGACGTACACCAGCACGCCGAGGCCCGAGCGGGCGAACTCGCTCAGGCCGAAGTCGGCGATCTCGATGTTCGAGTGTTCCGTGGGGGTGATGACGAGGCCGGCCTTGCGGAAAAACCCGTAGGCTTCGTCCTGCCACTGTTTCAACTGGGCTTGGGTAATCATGGCGGGAAATAGAATCTTTTCCTTCGGCGAAGGTCGATTGGCGAGGGAGAACTTAGGTTGGAACTAACCCAGTGATGCTCACAGGAGGAAACAGAGAGAACGGAGGGGAACCGCGAAACTTCGCTAATCCACGCCAAGGGTTTCGGACCAGATTAGGGCGGATTAGCGAGGATTAGCGGTTTCTCCCTCCGTTTCCTCTGTTCCCTCCTGTGCAATTGATCGGGTGAATTGATCAGTGCTGCACGAGTTGGCGGGCGGCCTCGACGATCCGCGGGACGTCAGGGCGGTAGGCGTTTTCGAGCACCGGGGTAAACGGCACGGGCACGTCCGCCGACGCGACGCGCACCACCGGCGCCATCAGCGCGTCGGCACAATTCTCCATGATGCCGGCCGCAATCTCGGCGCTCACGCCGCCCGTCTTCGGGCCCTCCTCGACGATCACGACTCGGCCCGTCTTCCGCAGCGAGGCGCCGATGGTTTCGTAATCGATCGGGGACAGGCTGCGCACATCGATCACCTCGGCCTCGATGCCCTCCTGGGCAAGGATCTCGGCCGCCTGCCGGGCAAAGTGCGCCATCAGCAGCCAGCCGAGGATCGTGACGTGTCTCCCCTCGCGACGCACGGCGGCGCGATCGAGTGGAACCACGTAATCCTCGTCGGGAATCTCGCTGGTCGCATCCACCGCACCGGGCTCGGCGCGCGCGCCCTTCGAGCCGTAGAGCAGCTTGTGCTCGAAGATCATCACCGGGTTGTCGTCGCGCACCGCCGCCTTGAGCATGCCTTTCGCGTCGAAGGCGGTCGAGACCGCCACAACCTTCAGGCCGGGGACGCCCGTGAAGTAGCGCTCCATGCTCTGGGCATGCTGCGAGCCGCGGCCGGTGGCGCCGACCGGGGCGCGCATCACCATCGGCACCTTGATCGCGCCTCCGGACATGTAGCGCAGCTTCGCCGCGTTGTTGATCAGCTGGTCGCTCGCGAGGAACAGGAAATCCCCGTACTGTACGTCCGCGATCGGCCGCAGGCCCATCATGGCCGCGCCCACCGCAATGCCGGTGAAGCCGAGCTCGGCAATGGGCGTGTCGATGATCCGGCCGGGAAACTTCTCGGCGAGCCCGAGCGTGACGGTGAACGCGCCGCCCCATCCGCCCGGGACGCCGATGTCCTCGCCAATGCAGAACACCCGGGTATCCCGCGCCATTTCCTCCGTGATCGCGTCACGGAGCGCCTCTGCGATGCCTTGTCGTTTCATGGGGAGAAGGGTTCAGGCCAGCACGTCGGTGGTGAGTTCCGCGACCGTCGGCTGCGGGGCGCGCTTGGCCCGCTCGACGCCCGCATCGATTTCCTGGATCACCCTCGCCTTCACCGCGGCGAGGTCCGCCAGGGTCACGTCGGACCGCGTCAGCAGCTGCGCCGCGTAGCGCTCGATCGGGTCCCTGGCGAACCAGGCCTCGCGCTCGTCCTTCGCCTGGTAGTGGCAGGCGTCGCGGCGCGAGTGCCCGGTCCGCCGGTAGGTGAGCAGCTCGAGCAGGACCGGGCCCTGCCCTTCCCGGCACTCGGCCGCGGCGCGCCGGGCGGCGCCCAGCACCGCGAGGACGTCGTTGCCGTCGACCGTCTCGCCCCGGAAGCCATAGCTCGCGGCACGGTCGGAGACCCTCGGGTTTTTCATCACCTTGTCGATGCGCGTTGAGGCGCCGTAGAGGTTGTTCTCGCAGACGAAGACCACGGGCAGGTTCCAGATCGCCGCCATGTTCACGCCCTCGTGAAACGCGCCCTCGGCCACCGCGCCGTCGCCGAAGAAGCACGCCACCACCTGCGGCCGGCGCTGCATCTTGAACGCCAGCGCCATGCCCGCCGCGAGCGGGATGCCGCCGCCGACAATCGCGATGCCCGGCACCATGCCCTTGTCCATGTTGCCCATGTGCATCGACCCGCCCTTCCCCTTGCAGCAGCCCGTGACCGCGCCGAAGAGCTCGTCGAGCATCTCCTGCACCCCGAGACCCTTCGCGAGCGCATGACCATGGCCGCGGAAGGTCGACGTGATATAGTCGTCCGCCCGCAGAGCCGCGCAGACGCCGACGGCCGTCGCCTCCTGACCCTGGCACTGGTGAATCGTGCCGGGCATCGTGCCCTCCAGGAACAGAAACTTCACGCGCTCCTCGAATTCACGAATGAGCACGAGCTGCTCGTAGAGCCGAAGCAGAAAAGAGCGGTCGCCGGTCAGGACGGACACCGCCGGCGTGGATGGGGTTGAGGTCGGGTTCATGAGTGCAGTTTGAAAGTCTTGATTTCCCACGGCCGCAGCGCGACGGCGGCCGTGACCGGCGCCGGCCCAGCCAGCGATTCGCCGAGCGCGTCGGTGGCCTGCCGGAGCGCCAGCGGCATCGTGGTCGCAAGGCGCGCCTCACCCGGCGCTCCCTCGCCCTCCACCACGCGCACCTCGCACCGCCCGTCGTCCGCGGAACGGCGAAACGCCGACAGCACCGCGCCCGGTCCCTCGACGGCGACCAGGCTCGCCCGTGGCGAGGCCGGACCAACCGGCGGCGGCAGGACGACGCAGCGCGGCTTGAGGTCGAAGGCCGCGGCCGCCTTCACCCGCTCCACCAGGGTGAGCCCCGGTCCGTGCGGCCGGAGCAGGTACCGGTACGAACAGGTGCGGGGCCAGCCGAACTCACCCGTGAAGTGTGACTCCCACTCGCGAACGACCAGGTTGGCGAAGCTCCCGTCGCCGCGCCGCTTGAAGTACTGCGTGCCGCTGTGCACCACGAGCAGCCCGCTGTCATCCGCCGCCAGCAGGTCGAGCCACGTGAGCGACGTGAACGCCGGTTTGGCGGCGGGCTCGGCCCCGAACGGATAGTCGCGGAGCACCGTCGCGACGTTGAATCCCGGGACCAACTCCAGCCAATACCCCTCCGTGATCTCCAGCGGAAACTGCCAGCCGTTGATCTTCGCCTCGCCGACTTTCGGCGGCAGATCGGGAAACACCCGCACGCCCACCTCGACGTCCGCCGACTCCGTGGTGAGCGAGATCGTGATTTCGAACCGCAAGCCGCGGGTCTCCGGATGTACCGCCCGCACCCGTGCGCGCAGCGGTCCGGACTCAAGCCAGGCCACCTGCGCCTGGGTCATCGCGGTGTCGTAGGGCGCCACCGGAGTGTTCGGGGGCCGCGCCAGCGGTGACGAACCGTTGGCCTCGCCGGTCAGTGTCGGGAAAGGTCGCCCGGCGCCGCCCAGGCACTCCCGGCCGGTGCGCCGGTCCACGAGGCTCCGGATTGCACCGCTGATCGGATCAAGCGTTACGCGCACGAACCGGTTCTCAAGCACGCCGGCCGCCGGGTCGATCCGGAGGTCGGTAACCGCCGCGGTGCCTTCGTCCTGCGCCGGCTCGAGGGAAAATGTTTCGTAGCCGACCGACGGCAGCGCCGACGCCGCGAATGCCACCTCCGCACAGACGAGCCGGCCGTCCTTCGACCGCTCGCTCGCGACGAGCTGCGACGGCACGGCTTCACCCGCGGCGTTTCGCACCACGACCGACGTGCACGGGATGTCCTCGAGCTGGAGTGGCCCGGTCGTGACCAGCGCGGCGCGGGCAAAGCCGCAGGGATTGAAGGCCACCACCGCGCGGCCCCCGGGTCGGGCGCCGATGCGACCGGCGAGGGCGCGCAGCGACCGGTGGAGCACCTTGCGGCCCGCCGCCATCGCGTCGTCCATCAGACGGTAACCGTAGGACCCCCACGTCTGGAAGTGCGCGTCGAGCACCGGGTCGGCCGGTGGCGCGGCGCCCTGGTGCCGGGTGTATTCGCAGAGCGAAACGTCGTGACTCTGCGCTGCCAGGAGGTTCCGCCACGCCTCGGCCAGCACGCCCGCGTCATCAATCCCGAGCCCCAGCGCATGCGCCGCGGCCTCGAAGCGCTCCGCCGCCAGCAGGGTTGCCTCGACTTCGCGGCCGAAGCGGCGGACCTGGTCCCCGCCGATGCCCCAAGGCAGGAGCTTGTTGAAATCGTCGGCCCGGAGCCGCAGCGCCGGCACCGTCGCCACCCCCGCCGCCGCCTGCCGGTCGAGGTACTGCTCGACGGTCACGTACTCGACGCGGAATTTTTCCGAGAGCTCCCGGAAGAGGGCGGGATCAAACTTGTTGATCGCCTTGCCAGTCAGTTTCTCCCACCCGAACTCCGTCCACTTCAGGGCGAGCGGCACCCGCCGGCCCGCCATGCGCCGCAGGGCGGCGCGGCCCGCGTCGGTCCACAGCCAGTCGATGTCGTGGGTGACCATCGGGGGATGGAACACCAGCGGATTCATCGGCACTGCCAGAACACGGGTGCCGTCGACGCCCTCCCACCACACCACCGGCTCCTCCACGTTCGGCGCGCCGTGCCGGCCCCAGGTGTCGCATTGGGCCAGGCTGCCGTAGCGGTAGCCGGTGAGCGCCAGCAGCTGCGGGATCTGCGGGTGACTCATCTCCTCCTCCTCGAGGAAAACCGCGACCGGCCGTCCCAGCACGCGGCGGATCGTCTGCTGCCCCACCGCCAGCTGGCGAAGGTTCGACTCGCCCGACACCATCGAGCCCATCGGCTGGCCGAAGGTGCCGCCGACAATCTCAACCCGGCCGTCCGCGAGGTACCGTCGGAGCCGTCGGACGAGGTGCGGGTACCACTCGGCCACCAGCTCGTAGGTGTAGGCGTCGAGATTGATCCCGGTCTTCACGCTCGGCTCGTAGTCGGCCATGTCGAGACTGTCCGCGATCGACTGCGCGCACGACTCGAGCCCGAGATTCCAGCCGATGCCGGTGTAGCTCCAGTGATTGAGGAGCGTGAAGCAGAGCTCGGGACGGTCCGGGCCGGAGGCGGTTTGGGGGCGAGAGGACATGGCGCGGCAGGAGTGTCCTCAGGCCAGTTCGAGGCTGAGGCCCAGCAGGCCAACAACAACCTCCTCGGACAGCGTCGCGAGGGTCACCCGGCTGAGCGCCACGCCGGGTCGCAGGGTCCACGCAAGCACCATCGCGCGGCAGTCCCGGCCGAGCTGGACCTGCAGCGGCGCGCCATCGGGAAAACAGAACGCGTCGCGTTCCAAGTCATAGTCGCACCCGCCCCACGACGAGAGCATCCAGAAATTGTAGGGCGGCACGAGCTCGAGGCGCTCCACCACGCCGTCGGCGTACTCGAAGCGGAACTCGGCGTTCGCGATGCGCGTCTGCATCGGGAAGGTCGAGCCGGCCACCAACAGCCAGACCGCCTTGGCCGCGCGGTCCACGGGGACCGTCACTTCCGTCGGCCAGTTGTCCCACCGGGACGTGAACACGACGTTCCGATCCTCCGAACCGAACGCAAACCTCGCCCCGGCCGGTGTGGTCAACAGGCCGTCCGCACCGCGCAGCGCCGGGACCTGGCCCAGGTCGATCGGCGGCGGGCGCTGGTTCCAATAGAACATCGTCCAAGCCGTGTAGCCGTCGTCACCGATCCGGACCGAGCACGTGGCCGGCCGCGGCGACAGGTAGCGCTGCTGGAAGATCGTCCGGATATCGCCGTTGAAGTGGCCATCGAGGCTGACGCTGTCCCAGCCCGCACCCGGCGCCGCGGTCCGCGGGGTCCGCGCCTTCCGGGCCGCCTCACCGGCGGGATCCGTGATGTGCACCTTGAACACCTGCCAGCGGGGCAGTTCGCCGCAGTGGCCCAGCGCGAGCACCAGGTGGTGCCCCGGCCGGTCCGCCAGCGTGCCGCGCAGGCTGCACTCGTCGCGGGTGCACCACTCGAGAATCTCGTGATGGTCCCGCCACGCCTCGACCCGCTCCAGCGCGGTGCGCAGGTCAAGCTCGTCGCCCACCCGGCCGGACCGGGTCACCGGCTCGGTCTGGGGCGTCCGGTGTTCCAGCTCGATCACGACCTCGAACGAGTCGCCGCGGCCGGCAGCAATCTCCAGCTGCGTGCAGCCGAGGCCGGGCGCAAGGCTCGGCGAAACTTCGCCGCCGTTCACCGTCACCCGCACCAGCCGTTCCGCGCGCACCGGCACGCGGAACGTCACGGCCGCGGCCCGCGCCAGCCGCAGCCCGTAGTGGTCGGCGTCGCCCACCTGCCGGTACCGCAGCGCGCAGTCGGGCGTGGTGAGCTCGGCGCGCGGCCAGCAAAACGGAAACGCCGGCCGGACCAGTACCTGGTCGTTGGGATAGTCCGGGACGTAGCCGTAGAGCCCTTCCACCACCGCGCGGGCGAACATGTGCGAGTTGTCGCCGAAGTCCGTGGCCGCGCCGATGTGACTGAAACCGCCGGGCACCGCGCTGGCATAGGCGCTCTCGAGCGTCGCGCCCTGCAGGATCTCGTAGCCGGCGTCACCCAGTCCGGTCTGGAAGTGCGCCAGCGCGAGATGAAACAGATCGCCGCCGAACATGTCGCGCACCGACCACTTCCACGGCACCCAGTTGGACGGCTGCACGAGCACGCCGCCGAACGGCAGCCGGATCCGCTCGAGGGCCCATTCGGTATAGTACAGCGACTCCAGCGCCTCCGCCGGGGTCGTCAGCCCCGCGTCGATCGGGAGGAACACGCTGTAGGTCCACGCGTCCTCGTGCACCCGCCCGAGGCCGCCCTGCTCGCGGAAAAGGCCGAAATGGCCGCGCGCCGGCAGCCAGAGTTTGTCCCGCATCGCCTGCTGGATCTTCGCCGCCTGCCGCTGGTGCCGCCGCATGGCGTCGCGGTCTCCCGCCCGCCGCGCCAGGTCCGCCGCGGCCCGGTGGGCCGTGTAGGCATAGGCCGACTGCTCCGCGCCACCACCGCCGCTGTACCAGACCGAGTCGGTCGGCAGGGTGTTGATGTAGCTCTCGTAAAGGCCGTCGTCGTCCGGGTCGAAACACTCCCGCATCCACTCGCAGTGCAGCTCCAGCGCCGGCCGCAGGAGCCGCTCCAGTTCCGGGTCGGCCGAGGCCCGCCAGCCCTGGATCGTCTGGTCGAAGAACTGGGACTGCACGTCGTAGATCGTGTAGTCGCGGTCGAGCGAGCCCCGGCCGTAAAGGCGCGAGCCGGGCCCCTCGTGACAGTGCATCCGCTCCGGGTTCGCCTGCGGCCGGGTGCGGGCGGGATCGTCGACCTTCTGGAGTCCGATGGTGTATTCGGCGTTGCCGCGGACGCGCTCGTGCCAGCCCAGGGCGGTCGCGCCGCAGATCACGCGCCAGCCGACGAACCGGCAGCTGAAGGCCATGCAGCCGTGACGAAAAATGTAGGGATCGCGCTCACAGTTGCCGTCGATGGCGTGGCACACCGCCGCCAGGGCCGCGTCGAGGCGGGCATCGGGACTCTCCGACCGCGCCCGTTCGGTGCTGGCGACGTACCCCAAACCCTCCTCGTAGGCCCGTTCGGGCCTCGAGGCGCGCAGGCGGTCGGGGTCGCAGTCCGCCGCCGCGCCTTCCACCGCCAAAAAAATTTGATCAGTGCCCGGTTGCAGTGCCGTCACGCCCTCCGCGACCGGCTGCGGGCCAGCCTTACTGCTCGGCAGCGCCGCCGCGTCGGGCACCGCACCCGCCTCGCCCACGCCGATCTGGTCGGCGCGCGTCACCCAGCCGAACGCCGCCTGCGCGGCCTCCGCCGACGCCGCCACCCGGAAGGTGGTGCCGGAGGCGCTCACGACATTCCCCACTGCCAGCTCCGGCACCGGTCCCTGGAAGAGCAGCGGGCGCCGCGGATCGCCCGACCGGCAGATTTCGGGATTGCCCCGCATCACCGGATCCCAGTTCAGCCGTGGATCGCCGTCCTCGGCGCGCGCGCCGCCAAACGACCAGGCCAGGGCGTCACCGGCCTGCACCCCCGCGATCTCGAGGTGCGCCGCGAATCCGGCGACCTCGCACAGCGGCACGACCGTCAGCGTGACCGCGAGCCGCGGGATCCGCGGGTCATGACAGTGCCAGGTCATGCGGCCGGCGCGATAGCGCGACTCGACCTCCTGCCAATCGTGCAGCCACAGCGCCAGGGAGCCGCGGCGCACCGCGAGCGCGAGCGCCCCGAGCAGGTAGGGTTTCGCGATGAGGCGGACGAACGGACGATCGCCGGTCAGCACGGCGCCGTCGGTGTTGAGCCGGCAATACAGCGGGCGGTTGTTGAAATAGGGACCGTTGCGCCCGACGATCTCGTGATCGGCCGCCTCGTAGCGCAGCGCGCCGTCGCGCAGGTATTCCGCGCTCACCGCCTGCCCCGGTTCCCGCCAGGGTCCTGCCATCGAGACCCGCGGTCGCGCGGGAGCAGGGGAACTGGGCGGGGTCGAGGGCATGGTCAGCGGCCGAGCACGAAGCGGTGAACGATCCGGATGAAGTTCGCGGGATACTCGCAGTAGGTGTTGATCTTGTAGCTCCCGAGGTAGCCGCTCCGCTCCGAGTAATAGCGCTCGCGCCAGTACCAGCCATTGGCCTTCCCCACCCGCGCCACCTGCCGCAGCGACTCGAGCAGGCCCGCCCGGTCGCCCAGGCGGTGGCGCGCCCAGGCCTCGAGATACCAGACGCGGCCCATCGCTGCGAGGTCATGACGATCAAGGTAAAGCATCTCCCAGTCTTCATACGTCTCGGGCCGGGTCGAGATACCGGTCGGGATGCCCTCGTAGATGAAGTCGCGCGCATTCCGCAGCTGCGGCCACAGGACTTCCACCTGCGCGGGCGTCGCCACGCCCGTCGCGACCGCCGCCCAGTCGACATCCGTGAGCCCGTGGTGCGAGATCGCGCCGTGTTCGGGGTTAAGGTATTCCACGCAGTGGTCGCCCGCCCAGAATTTCGCGCGGAACGCGGCGGTGATCCGGTCGGCCACCGCCGCGTAGGCCGGTTCGCCCACCAGCTCCGCGGCCAGTCGGAGCGCGTGGATGGTGTAGCATTGCGTGACACCGTCGTGGTCGAGGCGCGGGGGCCGCTCGATGTAGAATCCGCCGCCCGGCACGAGTCCCTCGGGCGTCACCTGGCGAACCATCCAGTCCGTCACCCGCCGCAGCACCGGCCCCTGGGCCGCGAGCCAGGCGCGATCGCCGGTGTGGCGCACGATCGCGTCAGCCAGCACGACGAAGGTCACGTTGGGCAGCATTAGCAGCGGATTGCCCGGAAACCAGTGCCGGTACGCGCCGCCGTTCTTTTCGACGGTGAAGGGATAGCTCTCGTCCTTCTGCGGGAGCTTCATCTGCACCGTCGTGCCCGCCTGCCCCGGCACGATCGCGAACGGCAGCAGGCCGTCCTCGCGCAGGAATGGTTTTACGTACTCCCAGCTCGCCAGCACCTCGGCGCGCCGGCCGAGCCACAGCAGGGCCTCGGCGGACTGGCCCCAGTCGAGGCCAGGGAAGGTCGTGTCGTGCCCGTGACCCTGCGACGGGTCGGCGCAGACGGAGAAGTAGCCGAAGAAGATCTTCGGATTGAGCGCGGCGAGGATGCTGCGGTCAGCGGACTCCCGGTAGGCTTCCGCGAGTTCGGGTTCGAGCTGGGATGGGGCAACGGTCATGGCGGGAAAAGATTCACGGGGCATCGGGGCGCTTGGCCGCGGCGCGGTTTTTCGCGAACATCCCGCCGGCCGGCTTGAAGGCGGGACCGGGCCGCGGCGGCGGGGAGGCCGGGGCGGGCGCGGCGGCAGGCGGAGCGACCGGCGGTGCCGCGACGCCTTCGCCGGCGATGACGGCGATGAGCTGGCCGGCAACGAGCGCCTCGCCCGGCTGGGCGTGGACGGACTTGAGCTGGCCGGTGGCGATCGACTCGACCTCCATTGTGGCTTTGTCGGTTTCGACCTCGAGCAGGGCCTGGCCGCGCGTGACGATCTGCCCCGGTTGCACCAGCCAGCGAATCACCTTGATCGACGAGTCCGTCGTGGCGAGGTCCGGCATCTTGAATTCGATGTCCATGGAGAGTCCTCAGGACTTGCGGTCCGCGGCGCGCCGTTCGATCCAGCATTCGAGGGCCGCGAGGCTGTTGCCGGTGGCCATGCCCGAGTCGACCTGGCCCGCGAGGTCCGGGCCCCAGTGTTGCCCGGAGAACTGACCCATCGCGTGCAGCATTCCACCGTCCCACGGCTCGCCCGGCGCATCAATCAGCCAGTTCCCGATGAAGGCCGCCATCTCGTCCGCCATCTGGTCGTAGAACGGGTCCCGGGTCGCCGCGGCGAGCGCGAGCACCGGCTCCATCGCCTTCGCCGGTCCGATCGGGTACAGCAGCGGATAGTCGTCCATCCGGCAGCATTGCCCGCCGCGCGCGATGCCGCGGTGCGCCTTCGGGAGGTCGTAGAAATAGGTCCAGGCGAACGCAAAGGCCGCGGCCTTCTGGCAGAGAGCGAGCACGGCCGCGTCGGTGGTTGCGCGGTACAGCGGAACCAAACCCTCCAGCACGTAGCAGGCGGCCTCGCCGTCGACAAACTCCCGGTCGGCCGCGGCGATGCCGTCGAGCATCTGATTGTGATACTCGTAGCGCCCGATCGATGGCGCCACCGCCGCAGCCAGCCGCCGCGCGCGCTCCGTCCACAGCGCATCGCCCGTGACCTCCCCGAGGCGCGTCCAGAGGCCGCATACTACGGCTCGCGCCGTGATCCGGTGGGGCTTGCGGTTCGCTTCCCGGTTGTGCTCGTCGAAGATGTCTGGCAGGTCGCCGTCGGGCCGCTGCTGTTGCGCAAGAAATCGTCCCATCGTCAGTGCCGCCTCGCGCCACGCCTCCCGGGTCGCGGCCTTCGGATAGTCCGGCGCGAGCTGGTAAAGCTGGACCAGCTGGCTGCCGGTGTGGCCGAGCGAGTGGGTCCACACCCGGTTGCCCGGAACGAAATCCATCAGGAAATCGCCATATTTCCGGCCGTCCGTGCGATCGTAATACGCCGCGGCTGGTCCCGGCTCGCGCCGGAAGCAGTCGAGTCCGCGGGTCATCTCGTCGATGTACGGCAGCAGGCCCGCGTCGCCCGTTCGCCGCCAGTGCCGGACGCCGCCCAGCCAGGTCTCGACCGCGATGCCCTCGCCCCACCCCAGGTCAAAATAGCCGCTCATCTCGCCGCGCTTCCGGGCCGGCCCGGTCTGCGTGCGCACCCACATGTTGCTGAACCAGCCGCGGCCCGGGCCCAGCGCATCCGGTACCCACAGGCCGCAATGGTGATAGAATCCCGCGATCCGCGCCGCGACGCGTTCGGCGTCAAACCCAGGCCGCGGCCCGCGTAGCAACAGCCCCGCGGCCAGGCGCTGGGCCTCCAGCCAGGGCTCCTCGCCGGGCTTCAGCGCATGAACGGCCATGACCGATTCGAGTGAAACGGATGCTCCGGCCGCGAATTCCTGCTCCTGCGGTCGGGCCGCCGGCACACCGCCGGCCGGCTGCGTCGCCGTGTCGGGGAAATAGGTTCCGATCCGAACACCACCGTCGGACTCCGGAACAAGCTCCACCGTGCCGGCCGAGGCGGCGCGATTGACGCCCAGGATCGCGACCACCTGCCCGTCGTGCCAGAGGTGAAACGGAAACGGCAGGGCCCAGTCGACCGCCGGACGCAGCGCCGCCACCGCCGCCAGCGGCTGTTCATGCGCGAAGAGCGGGCACGTGTAGCGCACGTCCGGATCGGCGCCCAGACGGAGGCCCGGGCGAATCGCGGTGCGGAGCGCACGCCGGAACGTGACGGTCTGCCGCCGACGGATCACCGGCTCGCCACCCTCAAGGGTCAGGATCTCCCTGGCGTCCCAGGTCTCCGTGCCGCCGACCAACTCGATTTCCCAGCCGCCGTCCGCACGCGCGCGGACCGCGCAGGCCCGCGCATCGGCGGAGCCCGCGGTCGTCACAAACACGGGCTCGGCGGCGCCGGAAAGGAGCTCGCGCCACGCGCCTTGATGCCGGACGGCTACCCGGCTCACGTGCCACGCCGGGCTCGCCGGCGTGCCGCGATTGGCCACGACCACCGCGAGGTCGCCGGACGCGAGCGTTGGCCGGCCCGGCAGGTCGGAGGTAAGCGGAAGTGGATCGGAGGCGCGCGCCATGGTCAGGCTTTCCCGCAGCAGCCGAGGAGGTCGATTCGTTCCAGCACGGCGTCCCGCACGGCGAGCCGGCCCGCCACCAGCACGTCGCGCGCGCCGCCCAGGCCGAGCAGCTCGTGCGGATTGGGCTCGTTGACCGCCAGCGCGGCGCGCAGCGCGGCGAGATAGCGCTGCTTGAGATAGGTGCCGTAGTTGACCTTGGCCACACCGAGGCCGATCGCCGCCCGCAGCGACGCCGCATCGATGCCGGTCCCGCCGTGCAGCACCAGCGGCCGGTCGACCCGGCGGGAGATCGCGCCCAGCCGGTCAAGGTCCAGCGGCGCCTGGCCGTGCAGCTTGATGTGCACGTTGCCGACGCTGACCGCGAGCAGATCGACGCCCGTCGCGGCGACAAACCCGGCCGCGGCGTCCGCGCCGGTCAGCGAGCCGCCGGCCCCGGGCCCATCGCCGGTGCCGCAGGGCAATTCGCCCAGCTCGGCCTCGACCGCCACGCCCCGGGCGTGGGCCACCCGGGTGATGGCCTGCACGCGGCGCACGTAGTCGTCCGGCGGCGCGGCCGGATCGGCGGGCATCACCAGGTTGAACCCCACCTCAGCCGCCCGGATCACCCACGCGTCGTTCGGGCATTCGTTGAAGATCAGGCCGCACGGGACCTTCGCCGACTCGGCGGCGGCCCGGCCGAGCGCGCCGTACCATTCGAGCCGCTCAGCCGCGACCCGGCCGGCCCGCGAGAGAAACTCGCCGTTGAAGCCGAGGATGACCGGCGAGCGGGTCGACTCGGCGGCATCGATCACGCCCTGCAGCGAGTCGACGCTCCAGCTTTCGAAGTACCCGACGGCAAAGCGCCCGGCGCGGGCGCGGCCCATCAGGGTGGCGATCGGTTCAAGGGGCATGGAGTTCCTTGGCTTTCGCGGCCGCGCCGGCGGCGACCGTGACCTTGCAGCCGGCCTTTTCCAGGACGGCCAGGTCGGCTCGGCGCGGCGCCCGGTCGGTCACGACCCGGTGGATCTGCGCAGTGTCGAGCACCTTGCTCAGGGCCCGCTGGCCGAACTTGGTGTGATCAACGAGCAGGACGAGCTCGACGCATTGCCGGGCGATGATCTGTTTCACGCGGAAGTTCGGCAGCGACGACTCGAAGGTGCCGCGGCCCGGGACGAATCCCTTGGTGCTCACGAAGGCAAGGTCGACGAACAGGGTCCGGGCCCAGTCCTCGGCCTGCGGGCCGACGTAGCAGAGGCTCGGGGGATCATAGTGGCCGCCGATGCCTGCGATCGTGTGGTCGCCGCCCTGGCCCAGCTCAATGCAGCCCAGCACCGAATTTGTCACAATGGTCAGCCCGCGCCGTTCCCGGGCCAGCAGCCGGGCAAGCTCGAGGCAGGTCGTGCTGCCGTCAAGGAACACGGTTGGGCGCCCCTGGACCAGCTCGAGCGCCGCCCGCGCGATGGCCCGCTTGGCCTCACGCTGGACCCCCAGCCGCGCGTGGAGGTCGGTTTCGTAGAGATACGAGGGCGCGTGGGCCCGCTGGACGCCGCCCACCGTCCGGATCACGCGCCCCTGCGCCACCAGCCCCTCGAGATCGCGGCGGATGGTCATGGTCGACACCCCGAGCGCGGCCGCCAGCTCCTCATAGGTGCACGCGCCAGCCTGCTCGAGGCGGTCCTGCAGGAATTGCCGGCGGTCGGACGGGGTCACGGGGTTGGCGGTTTCTCACATCGTGATGTTAAAGTTTCACAAGACCAGCCCAAAACCTCCTCCCCGCGGCGGCGGCGCGGGCCCGGGAGCTGATTTTTCGCTGGGGCGAACCAGCCGAGGGTTGACGTGCCTTTTGCCGGGAGGTTTGTTGATGGCCATGCATGCCTCCAAGCCGGCCTCGTCCCGCGTGAAATACCAGCGCATCGTGCTCAAGCTCAGCGGCGAGGTCCTGCGCAGCGGCACCAACGGCGACCCGATCGACGCCGTGACGCTCGAGAAGATCGCCCACCAGGTGAAGGAAATCCACGAGCTCGGCGTGCAGGTCTGTGTCGTGATCGGCGGGGGCAACATCTTCCGCGGCCTGAATGGCGAGAAGCGCGGCGTGGACCGGACGACCGGCGACTACATGGGGATGCTGGCCACCGTGATCAACGGTCTGGCGCTGATGGACAGTCTCGAGAAGATGGGGGTCACGACCCGCGTGCAGAGCGCCATCCCGATGAACCAGATCGCCGAGCCGTTCATCCTCCGCCGCGCCGTGCGCCACCTCGAGAAGAACCGCGTGGTCATCTTTGTCGCCGGCACCGGCAACCCGTATTTCTCGACCGACACGACCGCCGCCCTCCGCGCCTCGGAGATGCGCGCCGACGTCATCATGAAGGCGACCAAGGTCGACGGGATCTACAACAAGGACCCGAAGAAGCACGCCGATGCCGTGAAATACGACGAACTGACGTTCATCGACGCGCTCAAGCAGCGGCTCAACGTGATGGACTCGACCGCCTTCTCCCTCTGCCTCGACAACAACGTTCCGATCCTCGTCTTCAACCTCAACGACGAGCATGCCATCCGCCGCGCCGTCCTGGGCGAGAAGATCGGCACCCTGGTGAAGAACTGAGCTTCGCGGGCCGGCGGGCCGGCCCGATCCACGATCCGCAATCCCCAATCCGCAATGCCATGAGCCACCCGATCCTCAACGATGCCGTCGCCAAGATGAAGAAGTCCGTGGATTACACGCTGCACGAGTTCAGCGCCATCCACACCGGCAAGGCCACGCCGACGATGGTCGAGGGCGTGATGGTGGAGGCCTACGGCTCCACCATGCGCCTCAAGGAGTGCGCCGCGATCTCCACGCCCGACGCCCGCCTGATCCAGATCCAGCCCTGGGACGCCGGGGTGAGCAAGGCCATCGTCAAGGGCATCCAGGAGGCCAATCTCGGCTTCAATCCGATCGTCGACGGCAAGCTGATCCGCATCCCGCTCCCGGAAATGAGCCGCGAGCGCCGCCTCGAATTCGTCAAGACCGCCCACAAGCTCGCCGAGGAGGGCCGCGTCCACGTCCGCAACATCCGGCGCGACGCGCTCGAGACGCTCAAGAAGGCCAAGCTCCCCGAGGACGAGGCGAAGCGCGTGGAGAAGGAAATCCAGGCTGCCACCGACAAGTCGATCAAGGAGATCGGCGATCATCTCGCCCACAAGGAAAAGGACCTGATGACGGTCTAGAGCCGGGGCAAACCGTAGCGAGTAGCGGGTAGCGCATAGCGAGCAAGCCGATCCATCCAGGCGGCGAATTCTCGCCGTCTCCGCGCCGGCCCACCTGCTGAACGCATTTCCCTACACGCTACCCGCTACTCACTACTCTCCCCTCCCATGCCCAGCACCTTGTCCCCCGCCGCGGCATCGCACCCGAAACGGGTCGTCGTGAAGCTCGGCACCGGCGTGCTGACGTCCGGCCTCGGGGAGCTGAACACCGCCCGCATCGCCGCGGTCTGCGCGGACATCGCCGCGCTCCGCGCGCGCGGGACCGAGGTCATCGTCGTGTCCTCCGGCGCCGTCGGCCTCGGCATGGGCCGCCTCGGCCTTGCCAAGCGGCCCAAGGTCATCTCGCAGAAGCAGGCCTGCGCGGCCATCGGCCAGTCGCTGCTCATGCAGACCTGGCAGGCCGCGTTCAACCCGCACGGCATCACGGTTGCCCAGGTCCTCCTCACCCACGACGACCTCCGCCTCCGCTCGCGCTACCTCGGCGTCCGCGAGACGCTCCGCCAGCTCATCCGCTACGGCACCATCCCGGTCATCAACGAGAACGACACCGTCAGCGCCGCCGAGATCAAGTTCGGCGACAACGACACGCTCTCCGCGCTCGTCGCCAGCCTCACGGGCGCCGAATACCTCGTCATTCTCTCCACCGCCCCGGGCCTGGTCGACCTGCGCGGCACCCGCCAGATCGTCCCGGTGGTCGAGCGCATCACGCCGGAGATCGAGGCCATGGCCGGCGGCACGACCAGCGAGACCGCCACCGGCGGCATGATCAGCAAGATCTCCGCGGCCAAGCTTGCGACCAAGTCCGGCTGCGGCGTGTTCATTGCCAGCGGCGCCGAGCCCGAGATCCTCGCCCGGCTACTCGGCGGGCGCGGACCCGGGACCTTCTTCGTGCCCAGCGGTCTCCGCCTCGAGGCCAAGAAGCACTGGCTCGCCTATTTCCAGCGTCCCGCCGGCACCATCCATGTCAACGAGCATGCCGTGCCCGTGCTGCGCGAGCAGGGCCGCAGTCTCCTCGCCGTGGGCGTCACGGGCGCCACGGGCGAATTCGCCCCCGGTGACATCGTGAACCTGGCCGGACCCGACGGCGCGGTCTTCGCCCGCGGCAAGGCCGCCTTCGGCAGCGAGGACATCCCGGCGATCGCCGGCAAGAAGACCGACGGCGTCGCCGCTCTGCACCCGAACCGCAAGCGCCTCGAGGTCATCCACCGCAACGACCTCGTGCTGCTGTAGCCGAGCAAAGGGTTGGGTTTTGCCACGAAGGGCACGAAGCACACGAAGGCCAGGCCTGACCTTAGCGTCCGCGGCGGCCTTCGCGGTTCACGGCATCGAATTCCGATCCGGTTTCACCGCTAAGAACGCGGAGGACGCCAAGGCAACCCGGGTTTGGTCTTCGTGTGCTTCGGGCCCTTCGTGGCAAAACCAACCCGATTCCTTCTGGCGGTTGCCTGATTTTCGCTTTGCGCCGGGACGGCTTTGCGTGAGCGTGGGGCGCTTCATGGAACTCTCGCTCGACAGCACGCGCCCGCCCGACGGCATCCCGCCCATTGATTTCCGCGCGCAGCTGAACGACGAGCAGTTCGCCGCCGTCACCGCCGAGCCCGGCCCGCTGCTCGTGCTGGCAGGCGCCGGCTCGGGCAAGACCCGCACGCTCACCTACCGGGTTGCCTACCTCCTCGCCCAGGGAGTGAAGCCTGGCGAGATCCTGCTGCTCACCTTCACCAACAAGGCCGCGAAGGAGATGCTCCACCGCGTGCAGGATCTCACCGGCATCGAGCCGTCGCGGTTCTGGGGCGGCACGTTCCACTCGCTCGGGCACCGCGCGCTGCGCCTGTACGGCGAGGCGGTCGGCCTGCCGCGCAACTTCACGATCCTCGACGCCGAGGAGTCCGAGTCACTGCTCAAGCAGGTCGTCGACCACGAGGACAAGACGTTCTTCAAGGACAAGACCAACCCCCGGCCCGGCCCGCTTTTCAGCGTGCTCTCGCTCGCCCGCAACACGCAGCTCCCGCTCGCGGACACCGTCGCGCAAAACTTTCCGCAGTACACCGAGATCAGCCACCGCTTTCCCGGCTTTGCCGCGGCCTACGAAAAAAGGAAGCGCACGCAGAACGTCGTGGACTACGACGACCTCCTTGAGCTCTGGCTCGAGCTGCTGCGGAAAACCCCGGACGTCGCGGCGTACTTCGCCCACCGGTTCCGGCACGTGCTGGTCGACGAGTACCAGGACACCAACACGCTGCAGGCCCAGATCGTCGACCGCATCGCGACCCATCACCGGGTGATGGCCGTCGGCGACGACGCCCAGTGCATCTACTCGTGGCGGGGCGCCGACTTCGAGAACATCATGACTTTCCCGAACCGGCACCCCGGGACGGTCATCCACCGCATCGAGACGAATTACCGCTCAACACCCGAGATCCTCAACCTCGCCAACGGCGTGCTGCTCGCCCAGCCCAAGGGCCGGCATTTCGACAAGGAGCTCCGCGCGGCGCGCGCCCACTCGCAGAAACCCTACCTCGTCGCGACGATGGACGACCGCGAGCAGGCCGAGTTCATCGTGAAGCGCATCCGGGCGCTGGTGGAGGACGAGGGTGCCTCGCTCAGCGAGATCGCGGTGCTGTACCGCTCGCACTTCCTCGCGCTCGAGGTGCAGCTCGCCCTCTCCCGCGCCGGCCTGCCCTACCACATCACCAGCGGCGTGAAGTTCTTCGAGCGGCAGCACATCCGCGACGCCGTTGCGCTGCTCCGGTTCGTGTACAACCCAAGCGACGCCCTCGCCTGGGGCCGCATCGCCGTCCTGCTCCCGAAGGTCGGCGAAAAGGGCGCGCAGAAGATCTACGCCGCCGCCCACGACCACGCTCGCCTCCTCCAGAAGAACTTCCTCGACGTCCTCGCCACCGACGACGTGCGGAGCAAGGTGGCAAAGGACGCGCGCGACGAATGGCAGGGCTTCTGCGAATCCCTCCAGCAGGTCGCCGCGGTGATGCACGGCGGCCGGCCGAGCGAGGCAGTCGAGACCGCGATCGACGGTTGGTATGGCGATTACCTCAAGGGCGCGTTCGCCGACTACGTGGACCGCCTCGAGGAACTCAAGGCGCTGGTCGGCTTCGCCGCCCGCTTCGAGGAGATGCAGGACTTCCTCGCGCAGATCATGCTGCTCAATTCGGAAACGAGCGACCGCCAGGTCGATCCCGACGCCGACGCGATCAAGCTCACCACCGTGCACCAGGCCAAGGGCCTCGAGTACGACGTGGTGTTCCTCATCGGCCTCGCCGATGGGCAGTTCCCCGGTCGCCGCTCGATCGAGGCCGGCGACGTCGAGGAGGAGCGCCGCCTGTTCTACGTCGGCGTCACCCGTGCCCGGAACGAGCTTTACCTCAGCTATCCGAAGATCGCCTCCCGCGCCGGCCCGGGCGGGATGATGCTGACCCCGAGCCGCTTTATCCAGGAATTGCCGCCCGAGCTCTACGAGCCGCTGAAGATCAAGCGCAGCTACTCCTGGTGACCAAGCGCAGCCCCGGCCGGACCCAGGCAGGGTAAAGGGCGGTGAACAGCCGCCGTGAGGAGGCTGTTTCCACGGCGCCTGCCGAAGGAAAGTCGAATCGCGGACGGCCCGCCACCTCCGCCGGGCGACCAACGTCTGGGACGTTTCACCGCGCGCCCGCCATTCGGCTCAACGAGTCCCGACTTTCGGCGGACTCATTTCGGTTCAGGTCAGGCCGGCCGCCCCACCCTGCACCTCGCGGAGCACCCGCAGGGTGTTGCCGCCCCAGAGCTTCGCGAGCGAGGCCTCGTCCCAGCCGCGGCCGATTAGCGCCCGCGTCAGGTTGGGAAACTCGGAGACATCGTTGAGTCCGGCCACGCCGCCGCCGCCATCGAAGTCGCAGCCGATGCCGACGTGATCGATTCCCGCCACCTCGACCGCGTGTTCCACGTGCGCGATGAAATCGTCGAGCGTGGCCGCCGGATTCGGATAGGCGACCTCAATGCGGTGCCACTCCTTCTCCGCGGCCGCGAGGACCTCGGGCGTGAGGATGGAATTGCCGAGCGTGAGCAGCAGGTCCGAGAACGCGGCCGTGCGCCCGTCCTCGACGGTCGGCACGACCGCGATCGGCAGCGCGTTGATCTGGATCACCCCGCCGCGGGCCGCGAGGCCCCGGAGCAGGTCGTCGCCGATATTGCGCGGGTGGTCACAGACCGCGCGGCAGCCGCTGTGCGACAGCACGACTGGAGCACGCGAGAGCTCGAGCAGGTCGCGGAGCGCGTCGTCCGAGGCGTGCGACGCATCCGCCACGATCCCGAGCCGGTTGCACTCGGCGAGCACCTCGCGGCCGAGCGGGCTGAGGCCGTTCCACTCCGGGCCGCGCGGGTCGGTGGAGGAATCCGCCAGATCGTTGTTCAGCATGTGATTCAGGCCAAGCATGCGCACCCCGAGGTCGTGAAACCGCTGGACGTTGCCGGGATCGAGCCCGAGCGAGTAGCTGTTCTCGATGCTGAGATAGATCGCGCGGCGCCCCTCGGCTTTCAGCCGCAACCCGTCAGCCGCCGTCAGCGCCAGGCCGCACTGCAGGGCGTTGCGCTCGATCAGGTCGCGGGTACGCCGCAGCACGTGGCAGGCGCGGTCGTAGGCCATCCCGTAACCTTCCGCCCGCCGGGCCGCCTGCGTGCTGTACACCGCGAACACCATCGCATCAACGCCCTGGGCCATGCGCGGCAGGTCGCATTGCGTCCGGTCCTCGGCCAACGTGTGCATTGCCGCAAAGTCCCAGCCCGGCCGCATGAAGCTCGCGGTCGGCGTGTCGGTGTGGGTATCAATCGTGAAAAGCCGCCGGTGGAGGGCGGCGGAATTGTCGGGGTGGGATCGGTCCATGGGCAAAACGAGCGGGACCATGATCCGAATGGCCCAATCTGTAAAAACATTCCGCACTACGACCCGGCGCGGATTTGCGCTTGGCGCAAATCAGGTCTGCCTATTGAACCAATCCACCCATGTCCACCCCCGCGATCGAAAACGTCGTCATCATCGGCACCGGCTGCGCCGGTCTCACCGCCGCGATCTACACCGCCCGTGCGAGCCTCAACCCGCTCGTGCTCGAGGGGCCGCTGCCCGGCGGGCAGCTGACGACCACCAGCGAAGTCGAGAACTTCCCGGGCTTCCCGCATGGCGTCGACGGTTTCCAGCTCACGCAGAACATGCGCGAGCAGGCCACCCGGTTCGGCACGCGGTTCGAGCAGGCGCTGGTCAAGTCGGTCGATTTCTCGTCGATGCCGCGCAAGCTTGATCTCGGCGACCGGATCATCCTGGCCAAGGCCGTGATCATCGCCACCGGCGCATCGCCGCGCATGACCGGCATCCCGGGCGAGAAGGAACTTTACGGCGGCAAGGGCGTGACGACCTGCGCGACCTGCGACGGCGCGTTCTACCGCAAGATGGAGGTGGCGGTGATCGGCGGCGGCGACAGCGCGGCCGAAGAGGCCCTGTTCCTCACCCGATTCGCCAGCAAAGTCTACCTCGTCCACCGCCGCGACTCGCTTCGCGCCTCCAAGATCATGGCCGACCGCGCGACCGGTCACGAAAAAATCGAGATGGTCTGGAACGCCGTGCCGGTCGAGGTGCAGGGCGTGAAGGAGGGGGCTGTGAGCGGCCTGAAGGTGCGCGACGTGAAGACCAACGCCGAGCGCGTGCTGCCCGTGAAGGGCATCTTCGTCGCGATCGGGCACATCCCGAACACCGGTCCGTTTGCCCCGCCGCTCGAGGTCGACGAGGGTGGCTACTTCAAGCCGCAGGCCGGCTCGCAGGTCCGCACCAATATTCCGGGCATCTACGTCGCCGGCGACTGCTCCGACCACGTCTACCGCCAGGCCATCACGGCCGCCGGCATGGGCTGCGCCGCCGCCATTGAGGCCGAACGGTGGCTCGCCGAGCACGCCGGCTAGGGCGTTTCAAATAATGGTGTAGCGGCAAGGAGGCGCAGAAAGCGCAGATCAATCCCCTGCCAGGTCCTGTGGCAGAGAGATCCGATGCCTCGACGCACGGTCCGGTCTGGGCGCCGTGCTGCGGTGGCGGGTGCTTGCGCCTCCGTGCGGCTACAATTCTAGATAAGATGCTCTAGATCGAATTCGGGCAAAAAAAACGCCGCCCGACGGGTCGGGCGGCGCAAAATGCAGGACGCGCGAGGTCTACTTGAGCACGTCGGCGTGGAATTCCTGCCAGCTGTCGAGGTCATTGAGGCGCACGGCGTCCTTCACCGAGCCGTCATCCGGCAGCCCGTTGTTCTTGAGGATGCCCTGGCGGGTGGCGTCGTCGTGAATGTAGCCGCGGACCGCGGCGTTGTGTTTCTCGATCGTGGCCTTGTCGAGTTTCACCCCGGGCTGCTGTTTGATCCAGGCCTCGAATTGCGGGTAGCTCGGGCGCGAGGTCTTGATGTAGTTCAGGACGACGTCCTTCTTCAGGCCAAGCGCGTCGAGCGTCATCTGGTCGTAGCCCTTGCCGCATCCCGGATAGCGGGAGTCGAGCTTGCCGCGGGCCTCGAGCGAGGCCTTCAGCCAGAAACGCGGCAGGTGCAGCACGCCGAGAGGGCCGGCGGTGCCGGAACTGATCAGGGGGACAAACGTGGTACTCATGGATAACGCTTTCAGGTTAGGGGTTCAGTGTTGTGGCCTGGCCATGTTGACCAACGCCGACCGCAGCCTAGGCACGGATTCTTGAATGTCTAGGGTCTCGGGGAAAAATCGCGGACGCTCTCGCGCCCATGCGCCGGGCTCGACCCGTCGCGTTCCATCGCATCTGCTTTCCGCATGGCGCTCCCGACCCGTGCCCAACTCCAGGCGCTCCATCGCCGACTCGGGATTCCCGCGGACTATCCCGTGCACCGCCTGCCCTGGCAGCGCGAGGCCCGCGCCCTGGTCGGCATTGGCGCCGCGGTCGACGACGGGCGGCCGGTCCGCCTCGCGCCGCGCGCGGCGCGAGCCTGGCGAAAAATGTGCCGCGCGGCCGAGCGCGACGGCGTCCACCTGTTGCCTCTATCTGGCTATCGAAGCGTGCGGCGACAGGCTCGAATCATCCGCGCGAAACTTGCCGCGGGTGAGTCAATCATCCGCATTCTCCGCCTTGTCGCGGCCCCCGGATGCAGCGAGCACCACACCGGTCGGGCGGTCGATGTCGGTTCACCTGCCAATCTGCATCTCGACGCCGGATTCGGGCGAACCCGGGAATTTCGCTGGCTGTTGCGTCACGGCCAGAGCTTCGGTTTCAGCCTCTCCTATTCCCGAAACAACCATCATGGAATAGGTTACGAGCCATGGCACTGGTGCTGGCATGATCATTAGAAAACCAGCCACCTAGGATCAGCACGTAACAATAATTGGAATTGTTCTAAATCTCACTTGCTACTTAGAACCATTCCAATTCGTTGAGACTCCTTCTCATGGAGTCCAACGTTGCTACCACCCCGGAGGTTCTCGCCCAGCGCCTGGCCAACAGCGGCCTGCGGGCGACTCCGCAGCGCGAGATTATCTATGGTGTGCTGCTCAAGAAGCGCGACCATCCGACCGCCGACGAGGTTTACGCCCGGGTGCGGACCGACATGCCCGGCATCTCGCTCGCGACCGTCTATAACTGTCTTGAGACCCTCGTGCAGTGCGACCTGGTGCGCGCGGTGAACTTCGAGCGTGGACCGACGCGCTATTGCCCGAATCTCCGGCCGCACGCGCACTTTCACGACGAGCAAAGCGGCTCAACCCACGACATCGATCTCCCGGCCGAGATTCTCGACAAGGTCCGCTCGGTGCTGCCACCCGGTTACAACGCGAAATCCGTCGAGATCACTTTCCGCGGCAAGGCCGCTGACGAGCAAAAGTCCAGCCAGCCCTGACCCGCATCCCTGTTTCCCGAATTCCCACTTTCCCAATTTCCAACCTTCCCGCCATGTCCCAGCTCGAAATCAAGGATCTCCACGTCTCCATCGACGAAAAGGCCATTGTCAATGGCCTGACCCTCACCGTGCGCAGCGGCGAGGTGCACGCCATCATGGGACCGAACGGCACCGGCAAGTCCACGCTGGCCAAGGCCGTGGCCGGTCACCCGAGCTACACGATCACTTCCGGTGACGTCCTGCTTGACGGCAAGTCGATCCTCGCGATGCAGCCCGACGAGCGCGCGCGCGCCGGCCTGTTCCTCGCGTTCCAGTACCCAAGCGAGATCCCCGGCGTCTCGATCGCGAACTTCCTCCGCGCCGCTGTGCAGGCCCGCATGGGCGAGGGCGAGGAGCTCGACGCCACCGCGTACTACAAGCGCCTGTACTCGAAGATGGACATGCTGAAGATGGACCGGAAGTTCACCTCCCGCGCCATCAACGATGGTTTCTCCGGCGGGGAAAAGAAGCGCTGCGAGATCCTCCAGATGGCCATGCTCGAGCCAAAGTTCGCCCTGATGGACGAGACCGACTCCGGCCTCGACATCGACGCGCTCCGGATCGTGGCGGACGGCGTCAATGCCCTTCGCAGCACCAACCTCGGCGTCGTCATGATCACCCACTACCAGCGCCTCCTCGGCTACATTGTGCCGGATTTCGTGCACGTGATGTGGAACGGGCGCATCGTGAAGAGCGGCGACAAGTCGCTCGCCCTTGAGCTCGAGGCCAAGGGCTACGACTGGGTGAAGAAGGAACTCGCCCACGCCTGAACCCGCCAACCCCTCCGGCCATGCCCGACATCACCGCCACCGACCCGGCCACCGCGACTGCCGACAATCCCGTCCAGGGGATTGACCAGACCGCCGGCAACTTCAGCTACAAGATCGACTACGAGTTCGACGCGGGCACCGGCCTGTCCGAGCAGACGATCCGCTACATCAGCGCCGTCAAGAAGGAGGCGCCGTGGATCCTCGACTTCCGCCTCAACGCCCTGAAGCAGTTCCAGGCCAAGCCCCTCCCCACCCACTGGGCGACCAAGGACCTCGAGAACATCCATTTTGACAAGATCCGGTACTACCTCGCGCAGGGCCAGAAGCCGAAGCGCACCTGGGACGAGGTGCCGGATGACATCAAGAAGACCTTCGAGCGCCTCGGCATCCCGGAGCAGGAGCGCAAGTTCCTCGCCGGCGTCGAGGCGCAGTTCGACTCCGAGGCCGCCTACTCGAACGTAAAGGAGCTCGTCGCCAAGCAGGGCGTGATCTTCCTGAACTCGACCGAGGCGCTCCGCGAGCACCCGGACCTGTTCCGTAAGTGGTTCGGCAAGGTCATTCCGACCGGCGACAACAAGTTCTCCGCGCTCAACAGCGCCGTGTTCTCCGGCGGCTCGTTCATCTACGTGCCCAAGGGCGTCAAGGTCACCCACCCGCTCCAGGCCTACTTCCGCATCAACGCCGAGAGCTTCGGCCAGTTCGAGCGCACGCTCATCATCGCCGACGAGGGCGCCGAGCTCACCTACATGGAGGGCTGCACCGCGCCGAAGTTCTCCACCTCCACGCTGCACTCCGCCGTCGTCGAGCTTGTCGCGCTCAAGGGCGCGAAGATCCAGTACATCACGGTCCAGAACTGGGCCAACAACGTCTTCAACCTCGTCACCAAGCGCGGCGTCGCCCACGAGGAGGCCGAGATCAAGTGGATCGACTGCAACATCGGCAGCCGCCTCACCATGAAGTACCCGGGCGTCGTCCTGAAAGGCCGCAAGGCCCGCGGCGAGGTCATCTCGATCGCGCTCGCGAACGACGGCCAGCACCAGGACACGGGCGCCAAGATGATCCACGCCGCCGACGAGACGACCTCGAACATCGTCGCGAAGTCCATCTCGGTCGGCCAGGGCCGCAGCACCTACCGCGGCGTCGTCCACATCCCGAAGCACCTCAAGGGCTGCAAGAACAACACCGAGTGCGACGCGCTGCTCATCAACACGAACAGCCGCACCGACACCTACCCGGCCATCACGGTCCGCGGCAACGCCAACCCCACCCAGCACGAGGCCAGCGTGTCGAAGGTCAGCGAGGAGCAGATTTTCTACATGCAGCAGCGCGGTCTCACCGAGGGCCAGGCCATGAGCCTCTCGGTGAACGGCTTCGTCAACGACCTCGCGAGCCAGTTCCCGATGGAGTACTCCGTCGAGCTGAAGCGCCTCATCGACCTCGAAATGGAGGGCAGCGTCGGCTGACGCCTGACCATCGCGGATTTCGGATTGCGGATCGCGGATTGACCGCCCCGCGCCGAGCTACCGCCACCGCATGACCGCCGCCCAATCCGCAATCCGCGATCCGCAATTTCCAATGTCCGCTCCCGCCCTGACCTCCGCCTCGCTCACCGGCGCCTTCACGCCCGAGGCCTTCGCCGCCCACCTGAAGACCGTCGCACACCTGCCGGCCTGGTGGCTCGACCGCAAGCAGGCCGCGTACGACCGCTTCGCCACGGCGCCGATGCCGAAGCGCACCGATGAGTCGTGGCGCTTCGCGACGCTCACCGGCCTGCAGCTCGACGGCTACGCCCGCGGCGGCACGGTCGCCCTTCCGCAGCTCGGCCACGCGCCCGTCGGCATCGCCAAGGCCGGCCGCATCGTCCTCGCGAACAACCGGCTGGTGACGCACGACGCGATCGCGGCCGACTTCGCGGCGCGCGGCGTCATCTTCGACACGCTCCAGAACGCCCTGCGGCGGCACGGCGACCTCGTGAAGTCCCACCTGCTCGCGCAGCCCGCCCCGCAGGGCTCCGAGAAGTTCGCCGCCCTGCACACCGCCTTCCTCGAGGACGGCGCGTTCCTGTACGTCCCGCGGAATGTCGAGATCGCGGACCCCCTCGCCGTCTTCCATTACGCCCACGGCGCCCACAGCGCGGTCTTCCCGCACACGCTCGTCGTCGCCGAGACCGGCGCCCGGGTCACGCTCGTCGATCTTTTCCGGTCGACCGACGCGTCGCGCCAGTTCGCCTGCGGCCAGAACGACCTGTTCGCCAGCCACGGCGCCGAGATCACCTATGTCGCGGCCCAGACCTGGTCCCGGGACACGCTGTCGTTCCAGTTCAATTCGACCGTCGCCCGCCGCGACGCCCGCGTGCTGTCGCTGAACCTCCATCTCGGCGGCCGCCAGGCGCGCCACGAGAGCTACAGTCAGCTCCAGGCCCCCGGCGCCCACACCGAGATGCTCGCGCTCACCGTCGCGCGCGGCCGCCAGGAGTTCGACCAGCGGACCCTGCAGATCCACCAGGCGCCCCACACCAGCTCGAATCTCCTCTACAAGAACGCGCTGCTCGAGCAGTCGAAGACCATCTTCTCCGGCCTGATCGTCGTTGATGCGGACGCGCAGAAAACCGACGCCTACCAGAGCAATCGCAACCTCCTCCTCAGTGACGAAGCCGAGGCCAACTCCCTGCCCGGCCTCGAGATCCAGGCGAACGACGTCCGTTGCACCCACGGCGCGACCTCGAGTCCGATCGATCCCGAGCAGGAGTTCTACCTGCAGGCCCGGGGCATCCGGAAGGCCGAGGCCGACGAGCTGCTCACGTTCGGCTTCTTCGAGGAGGTCTTGAGCAAGCTTACGAACGACCAGCTCCACGACGCCCTCCGCGAGCTCATCCGGACGCAGTTCAAGCAGTGAGCCGCCGCGCTCGCCTTTTGTCCGCCGCTGTCCCACACTCCGCCCACCGGCACCCGTATCCGCATGAACACCCCCCGCACCCTTGCCCGCGAGGTCACCGCCACCCAGATCCCGTCCGGTGAGAAGACCACCCTCCCGGCCGGCACGCGCCTCGTTGTCACGCAGCGCCTCGGCGGCACGTACACGTGTTCGACCGACTTCGGCCTGTTCCGCATCGAGGGCCGCGACGGCGACGCGCTCGGCGAGGCCATCGTGGACACCGCCGTCAAGGCGACGCCGCTCGCGAACGGCGCCCCCGACCCGGAGGCGATCTGGAACCAGCTGCGCCAAGTCTACGATCCCGAGATTCCCGTGAACATCGTCGATCTCGGCCTCGTCTACTCGATGGATGTCTCCGGCGACGCGCAGGCGGGCCATTCCGTGGACGTGGCCATGACCCTCACCGCCCCGGGCTGCGGCATGGGCCCGGCCATCGCGGAGGACGCCAAGTCGAAAATTCTCGCCGTGCCCGGGGTCACCGCCGCCGAGGTCCGCATCACCTGGGAACCACCCTGGAACCAGTCGATGATCAGCGAAGAGGGAAAGATGAAGCTCGGTCTGCTCTGAGCCGGGGAGGGTTGCCTGTCGTTGAAAGGGGAAGGAGGCAAGGAGCCGGCGTTTCGCCGGTGACCAGCTGCCGCCGTTGCGTTCGATCCCGACCCTGAACCGTGGTGTCAGGCCCTCGCGCCTCTTCGTCGCAGGGCCGGAGTGCAGGTGACCATGTAACGTTCAACCGAACGCTTTCAACCACCTCACATCGGGCCATGCCTAGACGCCGGAAAAAACTGGCGTTCCCCGGGCTGCGTGCTTGCGCTATGGCCCGATGCAACCCCTCGCGCCCCTGTTTCGTCGCGTTGCCACCTGCCTTGTCGCCGCTGTCAGTGTCTGGCTAAGCCCGGCGGCCAGGGCCGCGGACAACGCGGCCGCCGTTTCACCCGCCGCGAGGGTCCCGGAGGTCGCCAACCCGGCGCCCGCGGCTCCAGCAACCGTGCCCCCGGCGTCGGTCGCTCCGGCCCCCGACTCCAAGGGCGGCCACATCGAGAACTCGGTGGTGAAAGTGTTCTCGACGATGCGCTACCCCGACCTCGCCCGGCCCTGGACCAAGCAGGCCCCCGCCGAGGCGACCGGCACGGGCGTGGTGATCGAGGGGAAGCGGATCCTCACCAACGCCCACGTCGTCCTCTACGCGAGCCAGGTCCAGATCCAGGCCAACCAGGCCGGCGACAAGCTCTCGGCCACGGTCGAGTCGATCGCCCCCGGGATCGACCTCGCCGTCCTGAAGCTCGATGACGAGTCATTCTTCGACACCCACGCCCCGCTCCCGCGCGCGAGCAAGCTGCCCGAGATCAAGGACACCGTGCTCGCCTACGGTTTCCCGACCGGCGGCAACAGCCTCTCGATCACCAAGGGCATCGTCTCCCGGATCGAGTTCATGCCGTACAATTTTCCGGTCTCCGGCCTGCGCATCCAGATCGACGCCGCCATCAACCCCGGCAACAGCGGCGGCCCGGCCATCGTCGGCGACCAGATGATCGGCATCGCCTTCAGCCACCTCGGCAACGCCGACAATATTGGCTACATCATTCCGACCGAGGAGGTGGAGCTGTTCCTCAAGGCCGTCGCCTCGGGCCAGTACCACGGCAAGCCGGCGATGTTCGACGACCTCCAGACGCTCGAGAACGATGCCCTGCGCGCGTTCCTCAAAGTCGACCGTTCCGTCCAGGGCATCGTCGTCCGCGAGCCGTACGGCAAGGAGCCGGACTACCCGCTGAAGAAATGGGATATCATCACCCGCATCGGCGACACGCCCATCGACGACCAGGGCATGATCCGCCTGGGCGCCAACCTCCGTGTCCGGTTCCAGTATCTCGTCCAGAAGATCGCGCGGGACGGCAAGGTTCCGCTGACGATCGTGCGCCACAGCCAGCCGCTCCAGATTGAGCTGCCCGTGCCAAGCGACCGGCCGATGCTGATTCCCGACCTGCGCGGCGCCTATCCGTCTTACTTCGTGTTCGGCCCGATGGTCTTCTCCACCGCCACCATGCAGTACGTGGGCGCGTTTTCCGGCAACGCCGGCGCCCTCAACACGCTCAGTTTCATCCAGAGCCCGCTGCTCCTGCGGCGCACCGCGGCGCCCGCCTTTCCCGGCGAGGAGCTCGTGATCGTCTCGTCGCCCTTCTTCCCCCACAAGCTTGCCAAGGGTTACTCCAACCCGATGTCGGGCGTGCTGAAGAGCGTGAACGGCATCCCGATCAAGAACCTCGCCCATCTGGTCGCGCTCCTGCGCGACTCGAAGGACGAATTCCTCGCCTTCGAGTTCGACACCCGCGGCGGCGAGACCCCGGTGTTCCGCCGGCAGGACGCGCTAGCCGCCACGGAGGACATTCTCAGCGACAACGGCGTGCGCGCCCAGGGCTCGGCCGACACGCTTGCGGTCTGGAACGCCAAGCCCGCCGCGCCGTGACCCGCTTCAGCCACCCTGCCGCGGCACGAAGCTCCATTTTGTACCCGAGAACAGGCCCCGGTCGCTCAGCTTGAGGTCGGGGATGACGAGCAGCGCCATGAACGAGAGCGTCATGAACGGCGCATCGAGCCGCGACCCGAGGCGCTTCGCCATCGCGTCCAGCGCCGTGTAGCGCCGGGCCACCGCCCGGCCGTCGCCGTCCGACATCAGGCCCGCGATCGGCAGCGGCAGCACCGCGCGCTGGCGGCCGTCCACCGCGCTCAGGCCGCCGCGGTGCGCGATCACCAGGTTGACCGCGGCCGCCAGCGACGCATCGTCCGCCCCGACGGCCACGATATTGTGCGAGTCGTGCGCCACCGACGAAGCCAGCGCGCCGGACCGCAGCCCAAAGCCGCGGACAAATCCCACCGCCACCGGCGCCCGTGCCACGTAGCGGTTCACCACCGCGATCTTCAGCAGGTCGCGCGCCGGGTCCGCCACCGCCTCGCCGCCGCAGTGCACCGCCGGCTGGCGCCGGTGCCGCGTGATCAGCTGGCCGTTCAAAGCCTCGATCACGTTGAGCTCGCCGGTCCCGGCCCGGACCGCAAAGTCCTCCGGCCGCCGCGGCCGCGCCCTGAACTGGTTGACTATCGTCGCCCGGAGGCGCGGCAGCCGGCTGCGCCCGCCCGCCGCCACGAGCTGCCCGCCCAGCCAGGTCCGGCGCACGCGGAAGCGGCGCCATCCGTCCACCTCGATGAAGTCCGCCGGATCTCCCGCCCGCAGCAGGCCCACGTCGAGGCCGTAGTGGCGGACCGGATTAACCGACGCGCAGGAGAGGACGTCGAAACGGTCCAACCCCAGTGCGAGCGCCCGCCGCACGTGCTCGTCAAGGTGGCGCCGCATCAGCAGGTCGGGGTGCAGGTCGTCGCAGCAGAACATGCAGCGCTCCGCGTGCGCCGCCAGCAGCGGGGCCAGCGCGGAAAAATTTCGCGCCGCCGACCCCTCGCGGATCAGGATCTTCATCCCCGCGGCGAGCTTGTCCTCGGCCTCCCCGCGCGTGAAGCACTCGTGGTCGGTCGTGATGCCGGCCGCGGCATAGCGCGCCGCCAGGTCGCCCCTCAGGCCGGGGGCGTGGCCGTCCACCGCCTTCCCGCGTCGCCGGGCCGCCGCGATCATTGCCCCGAGCGCCGGGTCGCCGTGCAGCACGCCCGGGAAGTTCATCACCTCGGCCAGAAACCGCACGTCGGGCCGGGCCAGCAGGCGCGCGACCGCCCTCACGCCCAGCCGGGCGCCGGCGGTCTCGAAGGTCGTGGCCGGCACGCACGACGGCGCGCCGAAGTTGAACTTGAGCGGCGTGCGCTTTCCGTCCGCGATCATGTAGCGCACCCCCGCCTCGCCCAGGACATTCGCGATCTCGTGCGGGTCCGACACCGTGGCCACCGTGCCGTGCACGACGGCATGGCGCGCGAACTCCGCCGGGGGCAGCAGCGAGCTCTCGATGTGAATGTGCGCATCCACGAAGCCCGGCATCAGCAGGTGGCGGCCCCGCACCCGCGCGTCGCGGACAATCCGGCGGATTCGGCCGCCCTCGATCTCGATGGTCCCGGGAAACTCCTCCCGGTTCACCACATCCACCACGCGGCCCGAGATGCGCTGCACGCTCATTTCCCGTTTCTAGCCCGAGGGTCGCCGGCTTGGCAAGGCGCGCGCCCGGCGGGGCCGAACATAACGGCCAAACCACTTGCCAAGCCGGGGAAGGCCGCCAACCTTCGGGGCCTATGCATTTCGACAACCTCCAGCCCGGGCTCACCGCGCCGGTTCCACGCGCCGACGATGACGAGGATGACGACGAGCAGGAATGCTGCTCGCCGAAGGGCGCCACTTCGGTCGGCCAGCAGATCCAGCGGAAGTTCCTTGAGGAGCGGAAGATTTTCCTGTGGGGCGCCGTGACGGATGCCTCGGCCAAGGATATCACCGAAAAGCTCCTGTACCTCGAGGCCGCCGCGCCGGGCCAGCCGATCACGTTCTATCTCAACTCGCCCGGCGGCTCCATCACCGCGGGCATGGCGGTATACGACACGATGAAGCTGATCTCTTCGCCCATCACCGTCGTCGTGACCGGCATGGCTGCGTCGATGGGCTCCATCCTTCTCTCGGGCGCCCGCAAGGGCCGCCGGCTCCTCTACCCGCATTCGCGGGTGCTCATCCACCAGCCGCTCATCTCGGGCCGCATGGTGGGCCCGGCCACGGACATCAACATTCAGGCCAAGGAAATGGAGAAGCTCCGCTCCGAGCTGAACCAGATCCTCGCCGACGCCTCCGGCCAGCCGCTTGAGAAGATCAACCAGGATACCGACCGCGACTTCTACCTGAACGCCCAGGAGGCCATCGCCTACGGGCTTGCGGACCGGATCGTCGACCAGGCCTGAACCGAGGTTCCCCTTCATGGCGCGGCCGCACCGGCCGCGCTATTTTTTTGCCCCGAGCTGGAGCGCGTCGAGCTCGCGGGACCAGGCCGCCCCGCGGGTTTCATCGCCCGCGGCCTGCGCCGCCGCCACCGCCTCGGCCAGCCAGACCTGCCGCAGGTCGACCGGCAGCGGCGCGTCCGGATCGAGGAGCTGCGCGAAGAACGTAACCGCGAGGGCCGGCGCCCCGTCGCGCATGGACCGGGCGGCCGCCTCGTGCACCGCGCCCCACTCGTCCGCCGGCCACTGGTCCGCCGGCTCCACCCGCTTGAGGGCTCCGACCGCTCCGGCGCGGTCGCCCGCGAGTTCGCGATCCGCCGCCACGGCCAGGGCAAGCGGCAGGCTCGGATGAGCCTCCAGCTCGGTCTCGCGCAGCGCCCGGGCCGCGACGGGCTGATTGGCCCGCTCCAGCTCGTGCGCGCGTCGCAGGACCACGTAGGGCCGGAGCGTCGCCGGAAGCCGGGCCCGATGCGACCACTGGTCCGCCACCGACACGGCAAAGGGCCGGTAGAGCGGGTCACCGATGGCAATCGACTGCCAGCTCAGCACCGGCAGCGCGTAGTAGGCGGCATCCCCGAACCGCTCGCCGCGGGCGAGCGCGCGCAGGAGCAGGTCCGGACGGTGCAGGAGCTGGAGATAGGGCTCGAACACATTGCCGACCGTCGCCGTCACGCCCCGTGCCAGCAGCGGCCCGCACCACCCGGTCTCGCCTGACCGCAGGGTTTCGGCCGAGAAGCTGTGGATGTGCACCGCGATCGCCCCGGGCGGAAACATGAACCCGGGCAGCGCAAACGGACCGTTCAGGTGCGGCGTGTACCAGCCGAAGTAGAGAGCCGGTGCGTCAAACCGCGCTCCCGCCCCGTAGGTCTCCGGCGTCACCTCGACATCGGTGTCGAGGCCCAGCGCGCGCGCTTCCCCCGCCACCACCCGCAGCCACTCGTCACCTTCCGGCCGCCCCCCCGCCTGATCCACATAAGCGCGCCCGGCCAAACCCGTCCGTTCCGCCGCCACCGCGCGGTCTACCAGCGCCGCCGCGTCGGCGGCCGTCGGGCCGTCGAGGCGCGAAACCTTCACCACGCGGGCCGACTCGCCTGGAGCCGGCCGTTCGCGCCGGAACAGCGGGTTCGGCACGAAGCCGTTGATCGCACTCTCGTTCACGGCGAGCAGGCTCAGCTCCGAGTCGACCGCCGCCTGATTGGTCTGGAAGGAGGGCTGGTCCGGCAGCCCGCGGGTCGGCTGGCAGCGGGCGGAATCGTGGGCGATGCGCAGGGGCACGCCGCGGCAAACCACGAGAAACGCGATGCGATGACCCGCGATCGCCTGCTTCCGGCGGCCGACTTCGTCCGTCAGATCCATGGAGATCGCGTCAATCCACTTCCGCCGGACCAGCTCGTCCTGGAGCGGCCGCCAAATGCGGCCGACGAACTCGTCCCAGGTGATGGTCTCCGCGGCGGGCATCGACAGGGCGAAAATGTTGCCTGCCGGCACGCCGCGCACCTCGGCGTAGTGACGGGCGATCTCGACGGAACCAGGGTCATCGCGGTTGGCCAGCAGCACCACCCGCGCCGCGAGCGGATCGGCCGCCCGCAGCCCGGTGCCCAGCCCCGCCGCCAGCACCAGCAGGCCCCAGCCGCGAATCCTGGAGTACAGCGTCTGCAAGCTCCTGCACTGTGCGCAACCCGCCCCCGATTTCGAGGCCCGATTCGCGCCACCCGGGAGCAGGGTCACGCATTAGGTGACACGCCCCGGGGTGTGCAGGCCGCTTGCCAAGCGAGCCGGGAGCGGTTTGCCTCGGGTCGGCGATGGATTCTGCCTTCCCGTCTCAGGTAAAACGTTTTCCCCGCGGGAATAGATGACTCCGGTTCATATCGTCCCATAGCCTCCCGTCATGATCGCCTATCCCCTCGTCGTCTTCGGTGGTGACGTCGGCAGCGTCCTGCGAAACGGCCTCACCGCGTCATTCACCACGCGCCTCGACGGCCCGTTTTCCTGGGGCGCATTTGTCGTGAACATCACCGACTCGGTCGCGTCAGGCGTGATCGGGGCCTGGTTTGGGCACCCGCTGGGCACCACGCTGGCGGCCACGCCATGACCGGCTTGGCCCAGTCGTGGTTGTTCTGGGCCCTGTTGTCGGCCCTGTTTGCCGGCCTGACCGCCGTGCTGGCGAAGGTCGGCGTGGCCGGGGTGAATTCCCATCTCGCCACGGCGATCCGGACCACCGTGGTGCTCGTGTTTACCTGGGCGCTCGCGTTGGTGGCGGTCCACCCCTCGGCGCTGGCTGAGGTGCCGCGGCGCACCTGGCTGTTCCTGGTGTTGTCCGGGCTCGCGACCGGCCTGTCTTGGCTTTGCTATTTCCGCGCGTTGCAGCTTGGGCCGGCATCACGGGTCGCACCAGTCGACAAGCTCAGCGTGGTCTTCGTCCTGGCGTTCGCCGCGCTGTTTCTGCAAGAGCCGCTCAGCGCGCGTGGCGTCATCGGCACCGTGCTGATCGTAGCCGGTGCGATCGTGCTGGCGTGGCGGAGCTAGGCCCTAGATCGTCTTCAATTCAGGTGGAAGTGTAGGCGACACTGGGATCACGGAGGGTGCACGGACGGCACAGAGCCCCCATCATCAGCTCAGATCGGACCTCAACTCCACCTGGCTGGCTCCGTGCCCTTCGCGTCGACCCGGTGCTCCCGGTGGGTCAACCTAGATCGAACGGAATTAGGGCGCCTTGGCCGGGACCGGCGCGGGCAGACTCGCCTTGACCGCCGCCGCGGCTTCAGCGGCGTGACGCTTCAGCAGCACGGATCGGAGATACGTTTCCGGCGGCGCACTCAGCCAGGCACTCAGCCACAGGGCACCGAGATATCGTCCGCCCTTGGTGAGCTGGGAAAGGATGATTTCCTCGCCTTCAGGACTGACCGGGTAGGAGCCGTGCCCCAGTTTCCGCGCCAACTCCAGCTGGTAGAGCGGTTCCACGAACCGGTTCTGGTCGATCAGGAAGTCCATCGTCTCGACGAAGACCGGATCGCGCCCGTCGCTCCGCAGCGCCAGTGACACCGGTGCCGCCGGCCGCACGCGGTCCTTCAGGTTGTCGAAGGTGAGGTCGGCCTTGGCGATCAGGCCGCTGTCGATCCACGTGTGGAAGCCCGGCGCCGTCGGGTACCCATGCGGATTCGGGCCCACCCAGCCGTCGTGGTGGATGGTCGTATGCAGCGGCTGCGAAAGATCGCCGACGTAGTGGCTCAGGGTGCCCATCAGGAACGTGACGTCCCACTCCGCGTTCGCGATCTCGTCCGGCGTGCCCAGCTCCCGGTAGACCTTGAGCGCCGAGAAGGCGGTCTTGAGCTGGTAGAACGACTCCGTGACGGACCACGGCAAAAAGCCGGGCCAGCCCCGCGAGTGCTCGAGATCCGCGCCGGGTTTGGGCGCTTCAAAATTCTCCGGATGCGCGGCCCGGGCCCGCGCGAATTCCACGATGAAATCGTTGCGGAATGACGGCAGCTGCCGGGGATCGAGCCCGGCCAGCGGGATCTGCTCGACGTCGAGGTAATGATCCGGCCAGTTCACATGCTTGAGCGGCAGGTCCGGGGCGTGGCTCCAGCGGTCGGGCAGGCCGGACACGTAGAGCAGGCGCTTCACGTGGGCGGGCTCGCGGACAAAGGCCGGGAAATCCGCGGGCAGGCTGTCGAGTGCGAACTGCGTGACGATGCGGTGGCCGGCGGACTCCCACGCCCGCGTCGGCGAAGCGAGGAGGGCCAGCGCCGCGACGGCACCCAGCAGGAAACGGGATGATGGCATGGGCATATTCAGGTAGAGACGTTGTTTCACGGGCCGGGTTTCGGCTGGAGCGCGGCGACCGCGTCGGCGTAAGCGACGATGCCGGTGGCGATCGCGTCGGCGATCCGCTGCCGTCCGGCCGGCGTCGACGCGAGGCGGGCCTCGGCGTCATTCGACAGGAAGACCGACTCGACCAGCACCGCGGGGCAGTCGAGACCGCGCATGACCGCCGAATGCATGGTCTTCTGCCCGCGGTCGAGCGTGCCCAGGCGGCCGATGATTTCGCGGTGGAGGCATTGGCCGAGCAACGAGCTCCAGGCGTCGTAGCGGTTCACCGGCGCGGCGTCGCGCTCGGTGTCATCGCGCTCGGCGGGACTCCAGGCGCGGTCGGACCGCTGGAACTGCGGCGTAAAGGTATATGTCTCAGTGCCGCTGGTCTTGGTGTCGGGATAGAGCGAATTGAAATGGATGCTGACGAACACGTCGGCGCCCGCCCGATTGGCGACCTCGGCCCGGCGGCGGAAGTCGGTCGCCTTGTCGGCCGCCAGCGGCGCGTCGGACTTCCGTGTGAGCACGACAGTGAAGTCCCGGGCGGCGAGCAGCCGCGCCACGCGCTGGGCCACGTCGAGCGTGAGAACCTTTTCCTTCAGCCCGAGCGACTTGTTCTCCATGCCGTTGTCGGTGCCGCCGTGCCCGGGGTCGAGGGCGACCACGCGCGGCCGCGGCGGCGGGGCGCCGAGCAGGGCGGGCCGGAGGCGCGCAAGCAGCACGCGCTCGAAGTCGACCTTGCTGACCAGGACGACGCCGTCGCGCAGCACGACGGGCCGCCCGAGGAAGAGGCGCAGGCCGTGGAAGCTCACCTCGCGGCTGTCGGCCTCGAACACGACCTTGCCGCTGGCATCGGCGAGCGTGAGCTGGCGCTCCTTCTCGGCCCACGTCGCTCTGAGCCCGAGCAGCGGGGCGGCCTCGCGGAGGGACACGTGGTCGATGCCGCCAAGGCGGGTGACCTCGAGCTGCGCGATGCGCGGCAGCGCGGCGAAGGCCGGCGCCGCGGGCGCGCCGGGGCGGGTGGGAGCGGACCGGCCGGGCCCCTGGGACGCGGCGACGAGCGCCACGAGCAGGGGCGCCACCAGCAGAAGACGCAGGGCCGCCCTGGGCATGGCGGCGCCGGCTCAGTCGCCGGCCGGGGGCGGAGCGGAGGGAGCCGTCGACTCCTCCCCGGGCTCCGCCTCGTTCTCGTGGTGGAACTTCGGCTTCCGCTTGTTGACGGGCAGCGGCGTGAGCATGACATTGATGTTGCGGCCGATGAGCTTCGGCTCGGCGTCCGGGTGCCCCATCCCGCCCAGCTCAACCACGGCGCGATTCATCACATCGAAGCCGATCTCGGTGTGGGCCATCTCGCGCCCGCGGAACTTCAGGCGCAGCTTCACCTTGTTGCCGTGCGCGAGGAACTCCTCCGCATGGCGGAGCTTGGTGTTGAAGTCGTTGTGCTCGATGCGCGCGGTGAACTCGATCTCCTTGATCTTGCTCGCGGTCGACTTCACGTGCGAGGTCTTCTTCGACTCCTCGTACACGTACTTGCCGAAATCCATGATGCGGCAGACCGGCGGCGTGGCGTTCGGCGCCACTTCCACCAGGTCGAGGCCGACTTCCAGCGCAAGGTTGATGGCCTTGGTGGTTTCAATCACGCCCAGCTGCTTGCCCTCGGGCGAGATCAGGCGAACCTGCGGAACCTTGATGCGGTGATTGCGGCGAATGGCCGCGAAGGGGTCGTTGTTGCGACGCTGGTAGGAGCCGGGACGATTGCCGCCGCCGGCGGAAGGGAACGGAGTAGCCATCAATTAGGATAGGATCGGGTGAGTAGGTCGGGCGGGGTTCTCGCCGGGAAGCGCCGGAATGACAACACCTAAGTAGGGAAAGCGCCCTCGGAAATTGGGGGTCAGACGGAGAAGCTCTCACCACAGGAGCACGAGGCCTTCGCGTTGGGATTCGAGAACTTGAATCCGCCGGCCACCATCGCGTCCGAGTAGTCCAAATGGGTGCCCTTCAGGTACAGCGCACTCTTGCTGTCCACCACCACCGCCACGCCGGCCGTGCGGACCAGGATGTCGCCGCGCCGCGGCTCGGGCGCGAATTTCAGCTTGTAGCTCAAGCCGTTGCATCCGCCGCCGGTGATCGCGATGCGGAGGTAGTTCCCCTGCCCCTCCCGCGCCATCAGCGCCGCCGCCTTCGTCCCGGCGGACGCGGTCAGGCGCACGAGGTTTTCGTTTCCCTCGCGGACGCCCTCGGGGAGCGTGGTGATGGCGGCGGTCTCAGGCATGGACGCGGACTATTGCCGGGCCCGGAACTTTATCAAGCGCCGGGCCACCTCCACCGCCTGGGCAAAACTGGTTCCGCGCGCCTTCCCCTGCCCTGCGATGGCATACGCGGTGCCGTGGTCCGGGCTCGTCCGCACAAAGGGCAGACCGAGCGTCACGTTCACGGCCGTGTCGAAGTCGACCGCCTTGAGCGGCGCCAGTCCCTGATCGTGATACAGCGCCACCACCACGTCGAACTCGCCGGCCAGGGCCCGCGCAAACAGCGTGTCGCCCGGCTGGCACAAGGACAGGCCCGGGAATTCCGCCTGCAGGCGGGCCAGGGTCGGGTCGAGCAGGTCGCGCTCCTCCTCGCCCAGCAGGCCACCCTCGCCCGCATGGGGGTTGAGCCCGCACACGCCAATGCGGGGCCGGGCCACGCCCTCCGACCGGGCCAGGGCAACCGCCGCCGCCACGGTGCGGTGCAGCAGGTGCGGCCCAAGCAGGCGCGCCACTTGGTGCAGCGGCACATGCCACGTCGCCAGCACCACGCGGAGCCGGCCGCCGCAGAAGGCCATCACGGGATCGCCTCCCCAGCGGGCCGCAAAGAATTCCGTCTGGCCGGGAAACGGATAACCGAGGCGCGCCAGGGCCCCCTTGCTGACCGGTCCGGTGACCACGCCGGCAAACCGCCCCTCGGTGCAACCCTGCGCCGCCCGTTCCATCGCCGCCCAGGCAACGAGGGCGCCGTCGGCGTCCGGCCGGCCCGGCACTGCCGTGAAATCCTCGAGGCCCACCGCGATCTTCTCCGCGCCGGTCGCCAAACCGGCCAGCCAGCCGGCCGGGCCGATCACCGCCAGCTCCGCCGCGTCAGCCGGGTGCGACGCGAGCCACGCGGTGATGATCTCGGGACCCACCCCGGCCGGGTCGCCACACGTGATGGCAATCCTAGCTGGCATTCGATTCATCGGCCGCCGCCCGCCGGGCGCGGGCGAAGCTGCGCTTGCCGTCGCTGAAGAACTCGAGGAAGCGCCGCGCCTCCGGCGCCGGGAACCGGCCCGACGCGAGGGCGTTTGCCGCGACGTTCCGGATGTTGCCCGGGGTGAAATACACCTCGTGGTACGCCAGCTTGAGCTGGGCGATGGCCTCGCGCGCCACGCCGCGGCGCTTCAGGCCCACGACGTTGAAGCCAATGACGTCGTCGCGCTCCGCGACCATCACGAAATGCGGGACATCGCGCGTGATCGACGCGTGGCCGGCCACCATGACGCCCTCGCCGATGCGGACAAACTGGTGCACCGCGGCGGCGCCGCCGAAGAAGGTGTGGTCCGCGACCGACACGTGGCCGGCGAGCAGCGACGCGTTGGCCAGGACCACCTGATGGCCCACCACGCAGTCGTGCGCCACATGGCACGAGGCCATGATGAAACAGTTTTCGCCGATCGTCGTGAATCCGCCCGCATGGATCGAACGGTTGAGCGTGACGTGCTCGCGCACCACGGTGCCGCTGCCGACCCTGACGCCCGAGACGGTGGCCGGGTCAAATTTCAGATACTGCGGGTCGCCGCCGACCACCGCGTAGGGATGAACCACCACGCGGTCGCCGAGGACGCAATGCCGGGTGACAATCGCGCCGGCCATGATGTCGCAGTCGACGCCGAGCTGGGCCCCGGGCTCGACGATGGCGGAGGGGTGGATGCGTGTGGCCATCGCGGTCAGGTCTTGGCTCGCCGGCCGGCGCCAGCCCGTTCCGGGAACATGTCCAGCTGCGTGTCCTTCAGCAGGTCGTAGTTCTTCAGGATCCGCATCACCTGGAGCGTGTCGCTCTTGGTGTAGTTCTGGTTCACCTCGATCTTTTCGAGGATGTCCAGGAGCATGGCGCGGAATGAAATGATCGCGTCGACCCCGCGGCCCTTGAGCAGCTCCACGCTCTGCGAGCGGAACGGCTCGGCAGTGGGCAGGCTTGGGAGCACCAGGATCTTGGTCAGCGCCCCGCCGGAGTCGTCGGTCGGTTCGGCCGGAAAGAAGCTAGTGACCTCCTTCAGGACCTTGTCCTCGAGAAATCGGAAAATTTCCGGGCTGTTCTTCAGCGTCGCCGGCGTGAACACGTCGGTATGCCAGCCCTTCACCACCACGATGGCCTTGTGGACAAACTCGAGCTCGGTCGAGAAAAGGAAGAAATCGGGCCGTCGCGAACCGCGCTGCCAGGCCGGGTTGTAGACAATGAGGTCGATCTCCTCCTCCTCGGTCTTGCGCCGCGACTGGACCTGATACTTGCGGGACTGACGGACCAGGAATCCGTTCTGCTCGAAGTAGTCGCGGACAATGCCTTCGTCGATGGCCGACATGGTTCTGTCACTCTAGCCGTTTGCCGGGCGATAGCACTCCTAATCCTCAGGCCGCGCCCAGCTCCCGCCACACTGTCTCGACCAGCGAGGCGTCGATGTTTCCCTGCGTGGCCGCCTCGCCCAGCCGCTTGAGCACGACAAAGCGCAGCTGCCCGGCGCGGACTTTCTTGTCCTGCTGCATGGCCGCCATGAGGGCCGACAGCGGCAGTCCCTCACGCAGCCTCGTCGGCAGCGCGTGCGCCGCCACCACGCGGTCGACACGCCCCACGTCCGCGGCGGACAGGTAGCCGAGGGCCTGGGAAAGTCTCGCCGCGGCGGCCAACCCCACTCCGACCGCCTCGCCGTGCAGGTAGTGGCCGTAGCCGGTCACCTGTTCGATTGCGTGGCCGAAGGTGTGACCCAGGTTGAGCAGCGCGCGCCCGCCCTCCGCCGCCGTTTCGCGTTCATCGGCGCGCACGACGGCCGCCTTCATCTCGCAGCAGCGCCGGATGACCTGCGGCAACTCGGCGCTCCGCGGCGTGACCGGCGTTTTTTCCAGCTGCGCCAGGAGCGACGCATCGCCCAGCAGTCCGTACTTGATGACCTCGGCGGCACCGGCCGCAAACTCCCGGGCAGGCAGGGTCGTCAGGAAATCCGTGGCGACGTACACCGCCTGCGGGTGATGAAACGCACCCACGAGATTCTTGCCGGCCCCAAGATTGAGGCCGGTCTTGCCGCCCACCGAACTGTCCACCATCGCCAGTAGCGTCGTCGGAATCTGGACGTACTCGATTCCGCGGAGGAAACTCGCAGCAGCGAATCCTCCAAGATCGCCCACCACCCCGCCACCCAGGACAAGCAGCACGCCTTTCCGCGGAATCTTCTGGCTCGCGAGAAAGTCGAGGACTCGTCCGTAGGTCTCCAGAGACTTGGAGGTCTCGCCCGCGTGCACTACGAGTCGCGGCACCCCTGCCAGCGTCCGCTCGATCAGGTCGCGCTGGGCCGCCAGCACCCCTTGGTCCGTCAGCAGCGCCACCGGCCTCGACTGCGCCGTCAGCTCCTGCACCAACGCCAGCACCGCGACGCCAGCATTGCCCACGAAATGGATGGGATAGCTGCGCGACCCAAGGTCAACGGTCAGGCCAGATGTCATAGGTTCTTTTAAAACCAGCTACTTGCGCCGGTCAATGACGGTTCTCGGTAGCTTGATGCGACATTGTCTCAAATATTTCATTGACCTGAGAACAGTTCTCATAAGTCATCGATGTCGCTTCGATGACACCCCAGATATCGAAATCATGTATTGAGTGCCGCGAGACTCCCGTCGGCATCTGCGTGAAAACGGACGGCGCCAGAAGCACCACTCGGATGGTT
>JAFEGX010000059.1 GCA_018239675.1 Verrucomicrobiota bacterium | reverse complement strand
GTCACCACTTTTTGGACTTTGGTCGGGTAATCTGACAACGGGCGCAATTTTCATTTTTCGGGAAGCTGCCCCCGCAAGTACCTCACCTTCAACGACCCATACCGGACATTCGAATCGGAAAAAGCGGACATCTCGCGAGATCGCCCGCACCCTACTTTTTCACTTAAAATCCCCTGCCCGCAAGGGCGTGCCGGTTCGAGCCCGGCCCCGGGCACTCGCGGCGCGATTAATCGCGCCGAATTGAATGGCCGGCCGGGGACCGCGTGCTAGGTCTGGGCGCGGTGTCGCGGTGGGCGGCCGGTGTCGGCCGCGACGCCTTCTCCGCCATGCCTCCCTCCCCTCGCCCCCGGGCCGTTGCCGTGCGAGCTCCGCGCGCCGCGCCGGGCGTCCGCTGGCCCGACGAAACCTGGCGGCGCACGACGGTCGACATGCATATTCCCGACTGGGATCCGGCGTTCATGGCCAAGTTCGACGTCGAGGCGTTCGCCGCCGCGCTCGTCCAGTCGCGGACGCAGGCCGTCCTGTGCGCGGCGCAGTCGCACACGGGGCTGTTCTACTATCCAACCAAGGTCGGGGTGCAGCACCAGCAATTCGCCGGGCGCGACCTCGTCGCGGAGCTGATCGCGGCGTGCCACCGGCGCGGTATCGCGTTCGAGCTCTACCTGAGCCTCATCTTCGACCGGTGGGCCTATGACGCCCATCCCGAGTGGCGCGGGCAGGACGCGCTCGGCTGCACCGGCTTCGAATTCGCCCCCCAGCCGCGGTACGGCGTGCTCTGCCCCAACAGCGGCTATCGCGACTACGTGAGGGCGTGGACGCGGGAGGTCTGCGCGCGGTACGAGTTCGAGGGGATCTTCTTCGACATGACCTACTGGCCGGGCGTGTGCTACTGCGAGCATTGCCAGCGCCGTTGGGCGCGGGAGGAGGGCGGCGAGCTGCCGCGCACGGTCGACTGGATGGACCCGCGCTGGGTCGCATTCCAGCGTCGGCGCGAACGCTGGCTCGGCGAGTTCGCCACGATGGCCACCCGCACCGCCCGGCGCCATCGCCCCCGGGCCACGATCTCGCACCAGTCGTCCACCCTGCCCTCGAACTGGGTCAAGGGTGCCTCGCATCCGCTGGTGCCCGCCTGCGACTTCCTGAGCGGCGACTTCTACGGCGGCCCGCTCCAGGGTTCGTTCGCCCGCAAGCTGCTTGGCGGGCTCACCCGCCGGCGGCCGTTCGTCTTCGCGACGAGCTATTCGTCGAGTCTCCGCGACCACACCGGGCGCAAGTCCGATGCGCTGCTCGAGTCCAAGGTCAGCGCCGCGATCGCGGACCACAGCGCGTTCCTCTTCATCGACGCCATCGACCCGGACGGGACGATTAACACCGGGGCGCACGCCGCGATCGGCCGCGTGCACGACCGGCTCAAGCGCTGCTGGCCGGAACTCGGCGGCGAGCGCGTGGCCGACGTCGCGCTGTACTACTCGCTCGATTCCAAGTTTGACCCGCGTGACAACGGCCGGCCGGTGCAGGAGGTCTTCGAGGCCGACTCGCACACCGCGGCCGCGATGAACGTCGCGTCGGCATTGATCACCGCGCACGTGCCCTTCGCGATCGTCACGGCGCAGCACCTCGCGGAACTCGATCGCCACCGGGTCCTGATCGTGCCGCAGGCGCACCATCTCTCGCCCCGCGAGGCCGCGGCGATGCGGGCGTTTGTGCGCAGCGGCGGGGCGCTCTACGCCAGCGCGGGAACCTCGCTCGTCGACCCGACGGGAAGGCGCCGGGACGACTTCCAGCTGGCCGACGTGCTCGGCGTCTCCCTCGTCCGCGCCGACTGGAATCCACGGCCGCACTATCTCGCGCCGACCGCCGCCGGCGCGGCGGTCTTCGGCGACTGGACCCCGGACCGCCCGCCGTTTGCGCCGACCCTTGGCTTCGAGGTTCGCGCCCGACCCGGCGCCGAGATTCTGGCCACGACGACGCGCATCTGGCCGACCCCGGACCCGACCCGCTACTCGTCCATCCACAGCAATCCACCCTGGGAGCGGACCGACCTCCCGGAACTCGTCTCGCATCGCTTCGGCCGCGGCCGCGCGGTCTACGCTGCGACGCCGCTCGAGGACATGCCCGGGTTGCGCGACGTGTTTGTCCGGCTGATCCGCAGCCTGGCGCCAGCGATGACCTTTGAGGCCAAGGCCCCGACCGCGGTGGAAGTCACGCTCTTTGCCCAGCCCGCGCGCCGGCGGCATGTGCTGGCACTGGTGAACTTCCAGGCGGAACAGCCCAACCTGCCGGTCGACGGCATCGAGGTCCGGGTCCGTCTGCCCCGGCGGATCCGCCGCGCCCGGCTGCTGCCCGATGGGAAGAGCCTGTCGCTTCGTCACGCGGGCGGCCTAGCCACGCTCCGCCTACCCCGCTTGCACACCCTGGCGCTGGTGGCGCTGGAGCACGGGTGACCCGGGCCGGGCCGTCGAAACGGCCGTCGAAAAAATGGGCCGGCGTTTGGCGTGGCCGATCGTCAACCGCCTCCTCTCGTCGGCGGCTACCAGACGAGTCGGACCGGAACTCAGTCTTGGCAGGACATGATCGTAGCAGCCGATGTGAGGAGGCTGGGCCCAAACGCACCGACGTCCGCCGGCGCGCGATCGCCCCAGCTGCAGGAGTCCGGCCAAGCGCCGCGATCAGTAGTTCAGCTCCACCATCTGGTGGGCGGTGAATTCCGGGACGGTGAAGCTCAGCTCGCCGTCCTCCCAGTGGAAGGGCAGCGCCTCGCCATCCGGCACGAGGTGCACGGACTTCACCTTGCGGGGCAACCGGAGGCTGACCGTCGTGTCGCGGAGCGGGATGAGATCCTCGATGATCTCGATCGGCTGGTCGTTGAACTTTCCGCGGACGCTCGTCACCGCGAACAACAGGTGGGCGATGTAGCGCCGCTCGCGCTTCTGCTCCATCACGTTGATCCGGGCGCCGGTCGGCAGGTTGGTGGTCACCGGGAGCCGGCCGTCGAGCAGGATCCGCAGGGCGGCGGCGAAGAAGTCGCGATAGAGCGGCTGGCCGTAGCTGCGGTAGTTTGAGAACAGGTCGTGCGCAAAGTACGCAATCTGCCGGCCGACGACCGCGGCGGGCGACACCTTCTCCGGGGCGTCGGGCGCGTGCTGGTGCGAGCAGTAATGCTCCCACGTCCGGTTGAAATAGGCCTCGCGGCGCTCGGCCAGGACCCGGGCGCTCGTCGGCCGGATCTCGAACGCAAAGCCCGGGCTGACGATGGCCGACTTCACCGCAACCTCCGGCGTGAGCGCCGTCGCGAGGAGATAGTCCTTCTCGCCCTTGGAGCGGCCCAGCAGTTTCGCGCCTGGGTCCACGGCGAAGGCCGTCCGAGCCTCGTTGAGCAGGGCCGAGCCCGCCGCGATGATCCGGCCGCCGCCGGCCAGGAAACGCTTCGTCTTCGCGGTCGCCGCGGCATCCATCGGGAAACCCTCGGGCAGCACGACGAGGTCAAAGGCGTCCCACGGCGCGAGATAATCGAGCACGACGAACGGCTGGTGCAGCTCGAGCAGCATGCGGGCGGCGCCCTGGTCGGCCTCGCACCGGGTGCCGTGGCCGCGCCACTTGCCCTGGTGGTGCTCGGCGCTCACGAGCGCGATCCGCGCCACCGGCTTCACGTGGTCGCACCACGGCTCCTTGCGCTCCACCTCGGCGTAGGCCTCGCCGATGATGCGGTAGGTGTCGCGGTTCATCTCGCCGTTCGGGTGGAGCTGGTCGCCGATGCTGCACTTGGCGCCGTACGCGAGCATCGCGCCGCACTCGTAGCGGAGGGCGGCGGGACGCTTGAAACCGCCGAACTCGCCCCACGTGTTGTGGAACTTCCCGGTCATGCCGAGGAAGTCGAACTTCGTGGTGATGGCGTAGCGCGCGGAGAGCGGAAAATGGTCGTAGCCCCAGCCGCCGGTCGGCAGCGACTCAAGCTCGAGGTGCGAGTTGAAGTTGAGGGCCTGATGCGCGCCGATCGCGATGTGGCCGGAATTGTGGAAGACCGGCGTGTCGCGGCGCACCGAGCGCGCGGCGGCGGTGGTGCGTCGATAATACTCGAGCAGCACCGAGGACGCATAGACGTCGACGTCGGCGTCGAGCTCGGGGTTGAGCCCGCGGCGCTTCATCGCCTTGATGGCGTCGTCGCTGTAGTCGCGCTGCGCGCCGACGATATCGAGGAAGATGCCGTCGTTGTCCGGCCAGCGCTGCACGACTTCCTCGATCTGGGCGCAGAGATAGTCGAGGTACGGCGAGTTGAAACGGAGGATGCGGACAAACCACTCGACGCCGAACGGCTTGTACATCGTGCCGTCCTTCTTCTTCACCACCCAGGTCGGGTGGGCGAAGGCGGCGAGTTCGTCGAGGCCGGCGCTGAGATAGATGGGGCAGCGGACATTGATCTCGCGGCAGGCGTCGATCTGCCGGGCGAGGAGGTCGAACTTGAGGTGCGGGTGCTGCCGGCCGACCTTGGTCGGGTGGTAGCTGTACCCGTGGTGGCACTTCGAGAAGATCGTGATGGAGTTCACGTGCCCCAGCTTGAGGGCCTCTTGGAACTGGCGCTTGCTGAAGCTCGAGCCGATCCCGTGGATCAGGCCGCTCGTGTGGAAGTCGAGGTGGACTTGGCGGAAACGCAGGTGATGCATGGGGAAGTCGCGGTCCTATAAGGCCGAATAAGCCCGCTGAGCTTCCGGATAAGTGGCACTTTTCTGCTCAGCGCGAGGCAATTTTGGCTCGCGGCTGCGAGGGCCCGACGGCAGAACGGCCAGACCCGAACCCCTACCTCCCCCAACATGATCCAACGGCGATTGAACCAACTGGCCGCAGTCCTCGCGGCCGCAACTGTCATCCCGTCGCTTCGCGCCAGCGAAGCCGACATCAAGATCCCCGACCTGACGCACGTCCATTTTGACGGACTGGGCGGCCTGAGCGGCGTGACGCTGATGTACATCGGCATCGCAATTTGCGCGATCGGCGCCGCGTTTGGCCTGATCCAGTACATGGAGACCAAGGCGCTGCAGGTGCATTCGTCGATGGGCAACGTCTCCCACATGATCTGGGAGACCTGCAAGACGTACCTCCTGACGCAGGGCAAGTTCCTCGCCGTCCTCTGGCTCCTGATCGGCGCGTGCATGGTGTACTACTTCGGCTACCTCTCGCACAACACCGTCTTCCACGTCGGCGTCATCCTGCTCGCCTCGGTGCTCGGCATCCTCGGCTCCTACGGGGTCGCCTGGTTCGGCATCCGCATCAACACGGTGGCCAACTCCCGCGCGGCGTTCTCGGCGCTGAAGGGCAACGCGCTCAACACCCTTTTCATCCCGCTCCGCTCCGGCATGAGCGTCGGCCTCCTGCTGGTGTGCGTGGAGCTGTTCTTCATGATCAGCATCCTCGTGTTCCTGCCGCGGGAACTCGTGGGTCCCTGCTTCATCGGGTTCGCCATCGGCGAGTCGCTCGGCGCCTCGGTGCTCCGCATCTGCGGCGGCATCTTCACGAAGATCGCGGACATCGGCTCCGACCTGATGAAGATCGTCTTCAAGCTCCCCGAGGACGACCCGAAGAACCCCGGCGTCATCGCGGACTGCACCGGTGACAACGCCGGCGACTCCGTCGGGCCGACCGCGGACGGCTTCGAGACCTACGGCGTGACCGGCGTCGCGCTGATCTCCTTCCTCGCCCTCGCGCTCATGGAGAGCTCCGAGCTCTGCGCGCTGCTGATCGTCTGGATGTTCGCCATGCGCGCGCTGATGATCGTCACCTCCCTCGGCTCGTACTTCATCAACGAAATCATCTCGAAGGCGAAATACGGCCAGGAGAAGGACTTTGATTACGAGGCCCCGCTGACCCACCTCGTCTGGATCACCTCGGCCGTCTCGATCGGTGTCACCTTCCTCGCCTCCTACTTCCTGCTCGCGCACCAGACCGGCGTGAACCCGGCGCTCTGGTGGGTCCTTTCAGTCATCATTAGCTGCGGCACCGTCGCCGGCGCGCTGATTCCGGAGTTCACCAAGGTGTTTGTCAGCACGAACTCCCGCCACGTGAAGGAAGTTACGAACTGCTCCCGCCACGGCGGCGCCTCGCTGAACATCCTCTCCGGCCTCGTCGCCGGAAACTTTTCGGCGTTCTGGATGGGGCTCGTGATCATGCTCCTGATGGCCGGTTCGTACTTCTTCTCGCAGCACGAGGCGCTCCTCGCCCTCATGCCGGCGAAGTTCCTGTTTGCGGCGCCGATCTTCGCCTTCGGCCTGGTCGCCTTCGGCTTCCTCGGCATGGGCCCGGTCACGATCGCCGTCGACAGCTACGGCCCGGTCACCGACAACGCCCAGTCGGTCTACGAGCTCTCCCAGATCGAGGGCCGCCCGAACATCGCGGGCGAGATCGAGAAGGATTTCGGCTTCAAGCCCGACTTCGAGAACGCGAAATACCAGCTCGAGAAGGGCGACGGCGCGGGCAACACCTTCAAGGCTACGGCCAAGCCGGTGCTCATCGGCACCGCGGTCGTCGGCGCGACCACCATGGTGTTCGGCATCATCATGCTCCTGCAGAAGATGTATGAGCTCCAGCTGGCGTCCGGCGTCGCCGGACCGTTCAAGCCCGTCATCGACGCGCTTTCCATCGTGCAGCCCGAGATCATCCTCGGCCTCATCATGGGCGGCGCCGTGATCTACTGGTTCACCGGCGCCTCCTGCCAGGCCGTCGTCACCGGCGCCTACAGCGCGGTGGTGTACATCAAGGAGCACATGAAGCTCGACGCCAAGACCGCCTCCGAGAAGGACTCAAAGGAGGTCGTCCGCATCTGCACGGTCTACGCGCAGAAGGGCATGTGGAACATCTTCATCGTGGTGTTCTGCTTCGCCCTCGCGCTGCCGTTTTTCAACGCGTACTTCTTCATCGGCTACCTGATCGGCATCGCGTTCTTCGGCCTCTTCCAGGCCATCTTCATGGCCAACGCCGGCGGCGCGTGGGACAACGCCAAGAAGATCGTCGAGGTCGAGCTCCGCCAGAAGGGCACCGACCTGCACGCCGCGACCGTCGTCGGCGACACCGTCGGCGATCCGTTCAAGGACACCTCGTCCGTTGCGATGAACCCGGTCATCAAGTTCACGACCCTCTTCGGCCTCCTCGCCGTCGAGATCGCCGTGACCATGACCAACCAGCATCTCAAGACGGGCATCGGCCTGTTCTTCTTCGCGGTCGCGCTGATCTTCGTCTACCGCAGCTTCTACGCCATGCGGATCCCGGACGAGGCCGCCCACAAGGCCTGACCCGACTGACGCTCCCGAAAATTCAGGGCGGGCCGCCAGGCCCGCCCTTTTGCTTGCCCGTCACGACGACGCTGCTTTCCGACCCCGCCCCGGGACTTCGTCCGGCAGCGCGGCGTCCGGCCAGTTTTCCCGGATGTAGCGCTGCGCCTCGACCAGCAGCGCCTGCAGCAGGGGCGACGGCTCGCCGGTCCAGAGGGCGGCAACCTCGACCGGGGCGAAGCCGTCGAGCGGCAGGAGCTTCACGCGCGGGTGCCGCACGACATGCGGCACCATGACGCTCACGCCCACGCCGTCGCCGTTCGCGACATAGCGGGTGATGAGCTCCATCGAGCTGGCCTCGATGGCGACTGGCCAGGTGACCCCCCGCCGTTTCAGTCCCTTCTGGAAGAGGATGCTCAGCGTCTCGGTCGCCGGCAGGCTGATGAGCGCCGGCCGCGGCGGACCGGACCGCCACAATTCCTCCGCGGTCGCGAGCTTCAGCCGGCGCGGCGTCAGGAGCACGAGCGGCAGTTGCATGAGCTTGAGCGCCTGCACCCCCGCGACGGGCCGGGAGCGCAGCGGCACCACCGCCAGGTCGATCTCCCGCTCGGCCAGCCAGGCCTCCAGCTCCGGCTGGAATCCCGAGCGCAGTCCCAGCCGCAGGTCCGGATGGAGCTTGCGCAGCCGCTGGGTGACCACCGGCAGGTAGTCGCGCAGCACGACCTCGGACGCACCGATGCGCAATTGCGGGGCAAGCCGCGAGCGCAGCCGCACGCCCACGGCGTCGAGGTTGTCGAAGAATGGCCGGATGAACGCCAGCAGCTCCTGGCCGGCCTCGGTCAGCCGGAACGGCTGGCGCTCGAACAGCTTCACCCCGAGGTCCTCCTCCAGGCGCAGGATCTGGGCGCTCATCGCGGGCTGCTGGATGCCGTACGGCATGTGCCGCACCGCGCGGCTGATGCCCCGGTGCCGCGCCACATAGTAGAACAACTCCAGGTGGTGGATGTTCATGGGCCCGGTGGATTGACGCGCACCCCACGCACCGAGGCAACGCCCTTCACTGCGCATCGATTGGCCAGCTCGATTGGCGGCATTGGTTTTTTCAATTGGGGCCCCGGCCGGGAAAAGGAGTAGAATGAATGTTGCAATGAGCGCGACGGCCTCCTCCCTCGCCCTTGGCTGGCTGCCGGCCCTTGGCGTGCTTGGGGCCTACCTCCTCGGCTGCTTCAACACGGGCTATTACCTCGTGCGGTGGCGCACCGGCCAGGACCTGCGCGCCACCGGGAGCGGCAACGCCGGGGCGCGGAATGTCAGCCGCCTCCTCGGGCCCTGGGCCTTCGGTGCCACCGTGCTCGGCGACATGGGCAAGGGGGCGCTCGCCGTGGCCGGCATCCGGTTGCTCGGCTGGGACGATCCCGTGGCCGCGCTGGCCGCCGTGGCGGTCACAGCCGGGCACACCTGGCCCGTCCAGCTCGGCTTCCGCGGCGGGAAGGGCGTGGCCACTTCCTACGGCGCGCTCCTGGTCTTCGATCCGCTGGTGGCCGGCCTGATGCTGGGCGCGTGCGCCCTGCTGCTGGCGGCGACGCGGCGCTTCACCCTCGGCGCCCTCAGCGCCTTCGCCCTCGCACCCCTCCTCGCCGCCGCCGCCGGCCACCGCCTGCCCGAGATCGCGCTGCTGGTGCCGCTGTCGGCGCTCGTGATCCTCACCCACCGCGCAAACCTCCGCGCCGAGCTGGCCAACGGCGCCGCCGCCCCACCTGACCCGCCATGAACGCCCAACCGTCGCTCGAACTGAAGCTCGCCGACCAGGACTGGGAATTCGAGGCCATCCACCGCCTCAACTACCAGACGTTCGTCGAGGAGATTCCCCAGCACGACCGCAACCCGGACGGCCGGCTGGTCGACCGCTTCCACGCGGAGAACCGCTATGTGATCGCACTCGAGGGCCGCCGCCTGGCGGGCATGCTCGCGCTGCGGAGCCGGCGGCCGTTTTCCCTCGACGCCAAGATCCCGCAACTCGACCAGCACCTGCCGCCGGGCCGCCGGCCGGTGGAGGTCCGCCTGCTGGCGGTGGCACCGGGCTACCGCCAGACGCGCCTGTTCGCCGCGCTTTTCGAATTCGCCGCGCGCGCGTGTCGCGAGGCGGGGCACGACCTCGCCGTGATCTCGGGCACCACGCGGCAGCTTAAGCTCTACGCGCACCTCGGCTTCGTGCCCTTCGGTCCGCTGGTCGGCACCGCCGCCGCGCCGTACCAGCCGATGTACCTGACCCTGGAGAACTACGGACTCACGCTCGGGCGCAGCCCGGCGCGCCGCCGCGCCGCGACCGGGAGCACGTTCAACCTCCTGCCGGGGCCGGTCTGTACCACGCCGGAGGTCGACGCCGCGCTCGCGGCTCCTCCGCTCTCGCACCGCGGGCCGACTTTCCTCGCCCTGATGGCGGACGTGCGGCGGCGCCTGGGCGAGCTCACCGGCGCGCGCCACGTGCAGGTCATGCCCGGCTCCGCCTCGCTCGCGACCGCGGTGGTCGCGGCGCAGCTCGCGCTCCGGCCGGCCACCGGTCTCGTGCTCGCGAACGGCGAGTTCGGCGAACGGCTCGCCGCCGAGGCGCGCCGCGCCCGGCTCCGGTTCGATACGCTGAAACTGCCGTGGGGCGAGGCGCTCGACCTGCGTCAGGTCGACCGCTTGGCCGCGCGCCTGCCGCGGGGCGGCTGGATCTGGTGCGTCCACCACGAGACCTCGACCGGCATGCTCAACCCGCTGCCGGAGCTCGCGGCGCTCGCCACGCGCCGCGGCCTGCGGCTGTGCGCCGACTGCGTGAGTTCGCTCGGCGTCGTGCCGCTGGACCTCGCCGGCGTCCATCTCGCCACCGGCACGAGCGGCAAGGGGCTCGCCGCCTACCCCGGCCTGGCATTGGTGTTCCACGACTACGACCCGGTGCCGGCGCCCGAGCAGATCGCGGGCTACCTCGACCTCGGCCACTGGGCCAGCCACGCGAGCGTACCGCACACGCACTCCTCGAATCTCCTCAATGCCCTCGCGGTGGCGCTGCGCGCCGCGACCCCCGCGCGCATGGCGCGGATCCGGGATCACGCGGCAGTCCTTCGCGCCGACCTGCGGGCCCTCGGCTGCTCGCTGGTGACGCCCGACGCGCTCGCCTGTCCCGGCATCCTCACCCTGGCGCTCGAGCTGCCGCTTTCGTCCGCCGCCATCGGGGCCGAGCTCGAGCAGCGCGGCATCCTGCTCAACTTCCGCAGCCCGCACCTGCTCGCGCGCAACTGGCTGCAGGTCTCGCTGCTCGGCGATCCGCCGCCGGCCGCCCTTGGGGCCTTGCGCGCCGCGCTGCACGCCCTGGGGGTGGGCCGCCCGGCGGTTGCGCCCGCCCTGCAAACCGCGTAATCCTCCTTCGCCAAGCCATGAAACCCCTCCTCCTCACCTGGCTTGCGGCCGCGCTCCTGTGTCTGGCTGGCTGCGACTACGACGTGCCCATCACGCCCGAGCCCACCCGTCCCGTGGATCCGCGACTGGTCGAATCCTGGGCCAGCTATGAACCGGACGAGCAGAAGGTCGAGCTGCTGAACGTCCGCAAGCTGGACGACACGCACTATGTGGTCTCGATCGACCGTGACATCTACCGTGCATACCACTCGGACCTCGGCACCCTTTCGTTTGTCAGCGTGCAGGACCTCAATTCCGACGACCGCAAGTACGCCTACTACCTCTGGGCCCTGTCCGATGACGGCCGACGGCTCTCGCTGCGCCGGGTACGCCAGGAACTGCTGCCGGAAAAGGTGAAGGACCCCGCGACCATCCAGCGGCTGCTGCGCGAGAACGCGGCCAGTCCGCGGCTGTTCGAGGCCGAGCAGGTCTTCACCCGCAAGACGAAGGGCTGACTAGGCGGCGAAGACCTTTTCGAGCGCGGACCGCGCGAGCTCGTTCTCCTCGGGCGTGCCGAGCGAGATGCGTGCCCAGTCGAGCAGCGGCGGGAATGCGCGCGCGATCGAGACGCTCTCGGCCAGCATTCGGTCGAACACCTCTTTGTGCGGCCGGCCGGTGTGGAAGAACACGAAGTTGGTCTGCGGCTCGGCGTATTTCCGTCCGAGCCGGCTAAGCAACGCCAGCAGGCGGTCGCGCTCCGCCCCGACCCTGGCCCGCATCGCCGGGACGTAGGCTTCGTCGCGCAGGCTCGCGAGCGCGGCGGCGATGCCGGGGCCGTTCGGCGTGCCCAGCCCGTAGGTCCGCAGCTTCGCCGCCAACCGCGCGTTCATCACGCCGTAGCCGACCCGCAGTCCGGCGAGCCCGTAAATCTTCGAGAAGGTCCGCGCCACGACCAGGTTCTCCTGCGCGTGCACCAGATCGACCACGGAGCGTCGCACCGGGTCGGCGGCAAAGTCGAGATAGGCCTCGTCGATGAACACCAGCGATCTTGGCGCCACCTCCCGGATGAACCCCCGCAGCGCCTCATGTTCGACCATGGTGCCGGTCGGATTGTGGGGATTGGCGATGTAAACGATGGAGTTCGGCGCCCCGGCCTTGGCCGCCATCGCGTCCAGATCATGCTCGAGCCGGGCATTCACCGGCACACCCACCGACCGGCCGCCGGCCGCCTCGACAGCGCGGACCATCTGGAGATACCCGGGCGTCGCGTAGACGACCTCGCCCTTGAGCAAGCCGATGTGCAGGCCCACCGTCTCGAGGATCTCGCCCGAGCCGACTCCCAGCACGATCTGCTCGGGACGGACGCCTTCGCGGACGGCGAGCAGGTTGATCAGCTCTCCGGCTTCCGCGTACGGGTAGCGCGCCGCGCGGCCGGCCTGCAGGTGCCGGATCATCGCCTCAGTCGCCAGCGCGGACGGGCCGAGCGGATTCTCGTTCAGTGAAAGCCGGGCGCGCACCGGGACCACCGCCGTTTGACGCTCACTGGTCATTTGGGCCCGCATCTCCTCGTTCAGGAAACGAGTCGACAGCGCGAGGCCCGCGAGCGCCGTGCCGTTGGTCAGAAGCCATTGGCGACGGCTAAGCGGCGTTGGGGTCGGCATGTTGCGAAGGTGCGCCTCGTCCGCGCCATGGCAAGCCCACCGGGATCCTCAACGGGCACCCTGTTGGGAAAATCCTCCTTTCTTGTGTTTAGCGGCATAAGTC
>JAFEGX010000058.1 GCA_018239675.1 Verrucomicrobiota bacterium | reverse complement strand
GTGACAATTCGGCAAATGCGAGTGACCTCCTGATGATCGATTTCTTCGGGATTTCGGCTGTCGAACACCAGGACTCCCCACGGACTTCCAGAGCGTGTGATTGGCAGTGCGTACAGGGATCGTATCAGCGGGCGTTTGAGCCTGGTCAATTCGTAGGAAACATAGGTTCGGCTGCAGTATTCTCTTAGGTTTTCCTCGGTACAATTGCGGTTAAGGTCGGGAAGATTTCCGACAGAAATGATGCGGTTTTTGTACCATGCCCGCCCTGCTACGCCCTCGCACTGATCCTCGCGATCGCCCACACGAAAACAACAGTCGGTGTCCTGCCCGGTATGGCTTGAGCGAACGATGGGTACGAGAAGGTTGGGCCTTCGCCGCACGGCAGCTCTGAGTAGGCCAGCAAAGTCCCACTTGTTCCGGTAGCTTCTGTAGCAGAAAAGGGTTACTCGATGGTAAGGCGGATCGTCTCCATACCTCTCGGTCGTGAACACTTCGTCCCGCAGGTCATCTATCAGCGCGTACATGATTTCCCAAACAGGCGGGCTTCCGATCAGCTTTTGAGCGAGGGCGGCCACTGAGCCGACCAACACAAAAAACAAGACCACCCACCAGGAGTTCCTTTCTGCGACCATCTGGACCCACGAATAGATCGCGCCGTAGGCAGTCGATGCGGGAAGCTTGGAGAGCCCAGTCACAATAGTGACTCCAACCGTGGAGCCGACGACGAGCTTTTTGGCCGTGCCATGAATCCTCAGAGAGACTGCACTCTGGTGAAGCATGCTCAGCTCTCAGTGCTAGAAATGGAAATCCCGACACGGACTGTTGGGCGCACCGCGGCTTTGTTAGCCAAGCGGCTTTGTGACATCGATGGGGTGGGAGCGCCAATTTGCTCAGGTGATCTGGCTGGAGGCATTGCACCTAAGTGTCGGAGCCTGGTCGTTCGCACGCCCGTCTTCACAACTCTGCGTCGATCCCGTAGCAATCGCTGATTTGGTCACACGGCGAACAGGCCTGGCTGCGCGGCCAAGCTCGCTTATCTATCCTGCGGATTCTAAATAAAGATCATCTCGCTCTCGGAGCACGACTGCGCCCTTCACCCCTACGCCGCGGCGGCGGCGAACGTCGGCATCGGACAGTCGAGCGCGGCGGAGATGGCGCGGACGAGTTCGGACTCGGCGACGAGGAGTTTTCCGTCGGCGCCGGCGATGTAGGCGGCTGCGAGGAGGGTGCGCTGCTTGATCGGGCCGCTGGCCGTCGCGAGTTTCTCGAGGGCGGCGTCGAGTTTCACGACGTCACACTGGTCCGACGGCAGGAGCTGCAGGCGGCCGGCCAGGAGCTTCAGTTCATCGGTGCCGGCCGCGAAGGCGTCGGCGGGGGTGAGGTTCGAGTTGCCGGCCGCGTATGCCACCGCGGAGAGCACGATCGCGATCTCGTTCACGACGGCGTTGAACGAGTAGATCTGCACCACACCCGAGGTCGGCGTCCGGCCGAGGGCGAGGGTGCGCGTCAGGAGTTTCTGGAGCGCGAACTCGAAGGTCGAGACCCGGCCGTCAGCGAGCACGAGGTCATCGAGGATGCCGAGCACATTGGAGAGCGCCGCCGCCGGGACTTGCCGGATGGCCGGGAGCGCCAGTTGCACGAGCGGGAGGCGGTGCTCCGGACCGAGGGCGCGCAGGCTGGGTTCGAGCTCGGTGAGGACGTGCAGGGCATCGGCACCGGCGCGGCTCGCGATCATCGTGCGCTGTTTCGCACGCAGGCCGTCGTTGTCGTCAAGCAGGAGACCGTAAAGCAGCACCGGGGCCTCGACGGGCGAACGGGCGGCGGTGCGGACGCGGTCAGGCACGCCGGTGAGGAGCGTCTCGGCGCTGGCGATGTGCTCAGGCGTGAGCGTGCCGATGCTCGCGATGAGCGATGCGGGCGAAGGCATGGGCGGGCGCGGGCGCACCGAGCCCGGCGCAAAGCCGGCCTGCGCAAAGGATTCCTTCTTCACGTCCACGACCTCGGGCGGATCGAACATCTGGCCGTCGAACTTTGGGTCGATCGCGCGGATGCGCTCGTCGAGCGGCGGGTGCGTGGCCCAAAGTCCGCCGAAGGCTGATTCGAATCCCTGCGCGAAGAAGAAGTGGCCGATCGCGGCGCTCTGGTGGTTCGCGAGCGACGAGCCGAGGGCGTAACCGCCGATCTTCCTGAGCGCGCCGGTGATGCCGCCCGGGTTGCGCGTGAACTGCACCGCCGACGCGTCGGCGAGGAATTCGCGCTGGCGCGAGACCGCGGCCTGGATCAGGCGGCCGAAGAAATAGCCGACGTAGCCGATGATCAGGAGCGCGACCCCCACGGCGACGATCACGAGGATGGCGCCGCCGGAGTTCTTGCCGCCGCCCCGGAAACGTCCCCGGCCCAGCGCCCAGAGGATGCCGCGACCCGCGAGGCCGAGCGCGAGGATGCCGAAGATCAGCGCCGTCAGCCGCAGGTTGAGGCGCATGTCGCCGTTGAGGATGTGGCTGAACTCATGGCCGATCACGCCCTGGAGTTCGTCGCGTGTGAGCTTCTCGAGTGTGCCGCGCGTGACGGCGACCACGGCGTCGCTGGTGGTGAGCCCGGCGGCGAAGGCATTGATGCCGGGTTCCTCGTCGAGGATGTAGACCGTCGGCATCGGAATGCCGGAGGCGATCGCCATCTCCTCGACGACATTCAGCAGGCGGCGCTCATGGAGATCGGTGGTGTTGGACTTGACCGCCCGACCGCCGACGCCCTCCGCCACGGCCGAGCCGCCGGCGGAGTACTCGTTCCATTTATAGAGCGAGGCCAGGCCGATGGCGGCGACCGTGGCGAACGAAACGGTCACGAAGACCTTCGGCTGCCAGAAACTGAACGCCGGTGGCGCGGGCTGGTCGGAGGTGTAGTAGGTCCGATGCCGGTGCCTTCCCGAGTTCCCGTCGAGTTGGGACAGGATGAGGACCGAGGCGAAGTAGCCTGCGGCGACGGTGCCGATGACCGCGAGGGCGAACAGCACCACGAGGCGGGAGGTGCGTTGCTTGGCGCGAGCCTGGGCCTCGAAGAAATCCATTTTTGCCGGTGGACGGTGGACGGTGGACTGTCGGCGGTGGGCGGTGGATGGCGGACGTTGGCAACACAACGGTGGGCGGAACTGGGAGTCACCGCCCACGGGCCACCGTCCACCGTGCGCGGCGCCCGCGCCGTGCCGCTCAGGTGAACTGCACCTTCGGCGCGTTGCGCTCGGTCGGGTCGTCGATCTTGAAGAGCTCGGCGGGCAGGAAGCCGAACATGCCGGCGAAAATGACGTTCGGGAACGTCTCCCGCGACGTGTTGTAGCTCATCACGCTGTCGTTGTACGCCTGGCGCGCGAACGAGATCTTGTTCTCCGTCGACGTCAGCTCCTCGGTGAGCTGCATCATGTTCTGGTTGGCCTTGAGGTCCGGGTACTGCTCGGCGACCACCATGAGTCGGCTGAGCGCGCCGGTGAGGCCGGACTCGGCGGAGAGGAGGCCCTTGACCGCGTTGGCGTCGGCCGGGTTGGCGGCGGCGCCCTGGGAGGCGGCGAGGGCGATGTTGCGGGCCTTGATGACGTTCTCGAGCGTCTCGCGCTCGTGCTTCATGTAGCCCTTGGCGACTTCGACGAGATTGGGGATGAGGTCGTAGCGGCGCTTCAGCTGCACGTCGATCTGGGCGAAGGCGTTCTTGAAGCGGTTCCGCAGGGCCACCAGCGAGTTGTAGATACCGGCGACCCACAGGCCGAGGATAACCACGATGGCGAGAAGGATGCCGAGGACGATGAGGGCGATAGTCATGGTGATATGGAAGGGATACGAACAGGGGGCAGTTTGATCAGGGAACCCCGGCGCGCCAGAAGGAACTGTTTACAACGCGGTTGATTGTTTCCAATGGCAGCCGCAACCTAACCGGGCCTCTCGCATGCGCTTCCGCCACCTTTTCGTCCTGCTGCCGCTTCTCGGCGCGTCGCTGCTGGCGCAGTCGCCGTTGAATCGCCCGGTGCCGTTCGTGGCCGCGAAAACCACGCCGTCGCCCGGCGAGTCGGCGCTGACCCTCGCCGCCGCGGACCGCGCGCTTGAGCTGGGCTATCCCACGGTGGCGGCCGGACTCTATCGGGGGCTGCTCACCGTGCCGGACGTCGACCGCAGCCGCGCGACGCTCGGGCTGGCCTCCGCGCTGATCGACGACGGCCAACCGGCCGAGGCGGAGCAGACGCTGCGGGAATTCATCGGCCTGCGC
>JAFEGX010000057.1 GCA_018239675.1 Verrucomicrobiota bacterium | reverse complement strand
GTGAAGCGTTCAGCCGGAGTTGTGCAGCCGAGCGTCGAGAAGCGGATCGTCAGCCACCCATGCCGGGCGACCGATGTTGGCGACAATTCACTATTCCTGGTTTTTCGACTCCTCGACCCTCGCCCTTCGACTGCATGATTCGGCTCAGTGCTGCCCACGAGAGAGGAAAATCACGCTGGGTTTTAGCCGTGAAAAGGCTCAGGCGGCACAATCTGCTCGCAAAAGACAGGCGACGGATCGGCCGCGATGCCACGCCGCACTCGTGCGACTTCTCTGGTCGAAGAGGTATCTTCTTCGCCTCTTGGACCTTTTGCGGCGAAAAACCGCAACGATCGCTCGCTAGAGTCGAATGCGGAGCCCGTCGTAGGCCAGGCGGACGGTTGCGGGCAGGCCGGCCTCGGTTTCGGCGTGGTCGCTGACGTGAGTCAGGTGCGTGAGCCAGGTGCGCGGGGCGCCGATCGCGCCGGCGGCGTCGACCGCCTCGGAGATGCTCATGTGCGACGGATGCGGCAGCGGCCGCAGGCCGTCGAGGACGACCGCGTCGGCACCGCGCGCCAGCTCGACGGCGGTGGATGGGACGCTCTTGCAGTCGGTGTAGTACACAAATTTCCGGCCTGAACTCCGCTCCGTGAAAATCAGGCCCAGCGTCTCCACGCCTCCGTGCGGGAGCATCGTCGACCGGATCGTGCCTTGGGGCAGCTCGAGCAGGCCTGGCATCTCGAGCAGACGGAAGGCCGCGTAGCCCTTGGCCACCGGACGCTCGACGACGGCATAGGGGAAGATCGATTTCACGCGGGTGATCGCCAGCCCGGTGGAATAGACCGTGAGAGCCTGCCCGCCGATCAGGTCGCAGAAGCGCCGCAAATCATCCATGCCCGTGATGTGATCCGCGTGACCATGCGTGAGCACGAAAAGATCCATCCGGCGGATGTCCTCGCGGAGGCACTGCAGGCGGAACTCGGGCGGCGCGTCGACCTGGATGTGCAGGCCGTCCATCACCACGTGAATCGAGGCCCGGGTGCGCCGGTTGCGCGGGTCGTCCGACCGGCACACGGCGCAGTCGCACGCGATCATCGGAACACCCTGCGACGTGCCGGAGCCGAGAAAGATCACTTCCATGGTGCGGAGACGGAACACCGGCGGCCAGGGGAAGTGAAGGGCAAAGGTGGGGCGCGCCGTTACCCGCGCCCCACCCCGCCTTTCCCGTTCATCTCCCATCCACCGGTGCCCATGCGGCAGGCACTGGGGACCCGGGGATGCGGTCAGGATAGCAGAACGCGGGAAGTCGCCTAGCTCGCCTTTGGTCTAGGTTGACAAGGGAACGCCGGCGGACCGGCGCATTCTGGATTCCGAATTTCAGATTCCGGATTCCGAACTTCGCTTTCCTGTACCTGTCGCCCTAACGACTGCTCTGAATCGACCGACGGGGGCCCGGACCACGGATTGCGAGATTGCGGCCGGGAGACGATCGGATGGCCCGCCGCATGGACGCCGGCCAGGATCGGCGTCCATGCGGCGGTCCGAGTCGGAGGAGATCCGGGAGATGCGCCGGGGCGTCGTCCCGTGTCCCGAGCGGAACAAGCGGGGCGCGAGGCGCCCCGCTTGTTCCGCGAGGATCCTCCGCCTCTCCCTCAGACATCCTGAAATCCGTGGTGACATAGACTCGGCCCGCGCCTTGCCGGATCGACCCAACGGTCCCGAGAAAACCTGCGACAAAAAAGGCGCCCCGCCGAAGCGGGGCGCCTGAATGGTTCGCAGGGAGCGGGGAACGACTTAGTAGTCGCCCATGCCGCCCATGCCACCGCCGCCCGGAGCCGGATGCGCTTCCTTCTTCTCCGGGATCTCGGTGATGATGGCCTCCGTGGTCAGGAGGAGACCGGCGATCGAGGCCGCGTTCTGGAGGGCGGTGCGGGTGACCTTCGTCGGGTCGACCACGCCGGCCTTCAGCAGGTCCTCATAATCGCCCGTGGCGACGTTGTAGCCGTAGCTGCCCTTGTTGCTGAGCACGTTGCCAACCACCACCGCGCCCTCGACGCCGGCATTGGCGCAGAGCTGGCGGAGCGGGTGCTCGATCGCGCGACGCACGATCTGGGCGCCGATGGCCTCGTCACCCTCGAGCTTGAGGCTCTCGATGATCTTCGCGGTGCGGAGCAGCGCGACGCCACCGCCGGCGACAATGCCTTCCTCGACGGCCGCACGGGTCGCGTGGAGGGCGTCCTCGACGCGGGCCTTCTTCTCCTTCATCTCGGCCTCGGTCGCGGCGCCGACATTGATCACGGCGACACCACCGGCGAGCTTCGCGAGGCGCTCCTGGAGCTTCTCGCGGTCGTAGTCGGAGGTGGTCTCCTCGATCTGGCGGCGGATCTGCTTCACGCGGCCCTGGATGTCCGACGACTTGCCGGCACCCTCGACGATGGTGGTCTTCTCCTTGTCGACCACGATGCGCTTGGCCTTGCCGAGGTCGCTGATCTGGATGTTCTCGAGCTTGAGCCCGAGGTCTTCCGTGATGCAGCGGCCGCCGGTGAGGATCGCGATGTCCTCGAGGATGGCCTTGCGGCGGTCACCGAAGCCGGGCGCCTTGACGGCGGCGACGTTCAGGGTGCCGCGGATCTTGTTCACGACGAGCGCGGCCAGGGCCTCGCCCTCGACTTCCTCGGCGATGATGAGGAGCGGCTTGCCGGTCTTGGCGGTGGTCTGGAGGATCGGGAGGAACTCCTGGAGGTTGGAGATCTTCTTCTCGTGGATCAGCACGTAGGCGTCCTCGAGGATGGCCTGCTGCGTCTCCGCGTTGGTCGCGAAGTAGGCCGAGAGGTAGCCCTTGTCGAACTCCATGCCCTCGACGACGTCGAGCGTCGTGTCGATGGACTTGGACTCCTCGACGGTGATGGTGCCGTCCTTGCCGACCTTGTCCATGGCCTCGGCGATCTTGCCGCCGATCTCGGTGTCCCAGTTGGCGGACACGGTCGCGACCTGGCGGATCTCCTCGGTGTCGTTCACCTTCTTCGAGATCTTGGCGAGCTCGGCGACGGCGGCGGTGACCGCCTTGTCGATGCCGCGCTTCAGGTAGACCGGGTTGGCGCCGGCGGTGACGCTCTTCAGGCCCTCGCGGTAGATGCCCTCGGCCAGCACGGTGGCGGTCGTGGTGCCGTCACCGGCGGCGTCGGAGGTCTTGGAGGCGACCTCCTTGACGAGCTGGGCGCCGATGTTCTCGAACGGATCCGGGAGCTCGATTTCCTTGGCGACGGTAACGCCGTCCTTGGTGACGGTCGGCGAGCCGAATTTCTTGTCGATCACGACATTCCGGCCCTTCGGCCCGAGGGTGACCTTGACGGCGCGGGACAGGACCTCGACGCCCTTGAGGATTTTCTGACGAGCAGCCTCGTCGAAGATGAGTTGTTTGGCAGGCATGATTATGGATTAGTGCTTAAAGGTTGGGGTTGCTCCGCGGCTCAGCCGATGACGCCGAGGATGTCGTCCTCGCGGACGAGCGTGTACTTCTTGTCGCCCAGCTTCACCTCGGTGCCGCCGTACTTGCTGATCAGCACGGTGTCGCCGACCTTGACCTCGAACGGCGTGACCTTGCCGTTCTCGTCCTTCTTGCCCGTGCCAAGGGCGATGACCTTGGCCTCCTGGGGCTTCTCTTTGGCGCTGTCCGGGATGATGATGCCTCCGCGGACCTGCTCTTTTTCCTCGATGTGTTCGACGAGAACACGATCACCGATGGGCTTGATTTTGACGTTAGCCATATGATGTGGGTTTGGGTTGAAGGGTGATTTTCTGTCTTGGTTTTCAGCAAAGCACGCCTGCCACGGGAATCGCGGCGGGCGCGCAAAGGGGATGGGTTACTTCTTGGACTTGTCGTCGTCGACAACCTCGAAGTC
>JAFEGX010000056.1 GCA_018239675.1 Verrucomicrobiota bacterium | reverse complement strand
CCGAGGTGGAGGCCTGCGCCGCCTCCCTGACCGGCGCGGCGCTCCGGCGCTGGTCCTCGCGCTAGGGCTTGCGCCCTTCGCGGCCCGACCGGATTTTGTCGCGAAGGGTGCCAAGGCCACGAAGCCAAGACTGCCCGGGGTTGGTTCGCTCTGCAGGTTCTTCGTGACCTTCGTGGTGAGACGCGCCCGGCCGCTGGCCCTGCAAGCGCGCCGCTCACCACCGCTCGTGTCACGTATTACGTGACACCGGCGTGGGACGGGTCAGATTGGCGGCATGGCCCTGCCGGTCATTATCCACCTTGATGCCGACGCGTTTTTCGTGTCGTGCGAGCTGGCGTTGAAGCCGGAGCTGCGCGGGACGAAATGCGCGGTGGGCGGCCGGGAGCGGGGCATCATCTCGTCGGCCAGCTACGAGGCCCGCGCGTGCGGCGTGTACACCCCCATGCCGACGGCGCGGGCGCTCAAGGTCTGCCCGGACCTGATCCTGCTGCCGCACACCTCGGGACTCTACGGGCGCGTCTCGCGGCAGATGTTCGACCTCTGCGAGACCCTCACGCCGCTGGTGCAGCGCAACTCCATCGACGAAGGGTACCTCGACCTGGGCCCTTGCGGGTACGGTTCGCAGGCGGAGATCGAGGCCAGGGTCCGGGCGCTGCAGGACCGCATCTGGCAGGAGCTGCAGATTCCCGCCTCGTTCGGCATCGCCGCGAACAAGCTGGTGGCGCAGATCGCCTCGAAGCTCCGCAAGCCGCGGGGATTTGTCGTGGTGCCGGTCGGAACCGAGGCGGAGTTCCTTGCGCCGCTGCCGGTGGGGAAGCTGCCAGGCGTGGGCGCCAAGACCGAGGCAAGCCTGGCCGGGCGTCATGGCATCCGGCTGGTGCGCGACATCCTGGAGCACAACGAAAGCGAGCTGGAGGCGATATTCGGCCCGGGCTGGCGCGAGATGCGGGCGACGGCCCTTGGCCAGGACGACCGGCCGGTTGAGACGGAGCACAAGGATGCGAAGAGCTACTCGCAGCAGGAAACCTTCGGCCGGGACATCGGCGACTTTGCCGAGATCGAACGCGTGGCCAAGCGCATGGTGGACGAACTCCTGCCCAAGATCCGCGAGGACGGGAAGCGGGTGCGCACGATGACGGTGAAAGTGCGTTACCCGGACTTCACCCACGAGTCACACGGCAAGAGCCTGGAGGCGGGGACCGATCTCGAGGCGCCGTTCTACCCGCTGGTGGCGCCGCTGTTGAAGGCCGCCTGGCGGAAACGCCGGCCGCTGCGGCTGGTCAGCGTCCGGTTTTCCGGGGTGGAGGACGGCGCCGGCCAGCTGGAGATGTTCGCGCAGGAGTCGGAGAAGCGCCGGCGACTGGCGGGCGTGCTCGACCGGCTCAACCGCGGCAACCGGACCGCGGTGGTGCGGCACGGCCATCAGCTCGACCCGGCCCGTCCGAATGATCCGCCGAAGCGTCAGTGACGCCGTTTTTGGGATTGGCGCCCGCCGTGGAATCCTGCCGAACTGACCCGGCCATGACCCATCCCGAGATCTCCCAGCGCATCGCCGCGGCGAAGGCCGCCGTGCTCGCGCAAACCGACCTGCTCCAGCACGAGTTCGGCCGGGTGAAGAGCGAGTGGAAAGCGGACGGCACCCGGGTCACGGCGGTGGACCTGGCCATCTCCGCGGGTATTTTCGCGGAGCTGCGGGCAAAATTCCCGGCAGACGACTTTTTCAGTGAGGAGCTGGCCGAGGGCGACGGGCCCCGGGCGGCGACGCGGCGCTTCGCGTGGGTGCTCGACCCGATCGACGGGACGAACAACTACGCGCTCGGCATCGCGCACTGTGCGATCTCTCTCGGGCTGCTGGAAAACGGCCAGCCCATCTACGGCGTGATCTACGACCTGGCGCGGCGCCGGCTGATGCACGGCGGTCCGGGGTTTGGCGCGTGGGACGGCGATCGGGCGACGCGCGTGCGGGAGGCGCCGCTCGATGCCCAGTCGGTCGTCGGGTTCCACACGCCCTACGACCGGCGTCACGCGCCCGACGCAAAGTCACTGGTGGAGCATTTCAAGATCCGCGCGCTCGGCAGCAGCACGCTGCACCTGGCCTACGTGGCGGCGGGCATCCTCGACGGGGTGGTGGACCACAACGTCAAAATCTGGGACATCGCCGCGGCTGTCCCGCTCTGCCTCGCCGCCGGGGGACAGGTGCAGTTTCTGAACGGCGAGCAATTTCCCCTCCGCCAGTTCGACCTGGGCATGCCGCGCATCCGCTACGTGGCGGGCAGCCCGGAGACCTGCGCCGCCTTGCGTCGGGTGCTGCACGCCGGGTGAGTTTCGAGCGCGGAGTCGGAGACGTATCCTCGATCGGGATTTGCCACGAAGGGCACGAAGCACACCAAGGCCGGGCAGATCAGGTCTTCGCGATCTTCGTGTGCTTCGTGGCAAGTCCGCGCTTCGCTCGCGTCTGATCCTGAGGGTGCGCTAGACTTGATAGGCCTGCAGCGGCACCGGGTCGATCACCTTGGTCTTCGGGGCTTGGGCGGCCAGCTGGGCGGCGAACCACGCCCGCGCGGGCGGGTCGCCGTGGGTCAGGACGATGCTGCGGGCCGAGGTCTGGACGGCGAACTCGAGGAGCTCCTCGCGGTCGGCGTGCCCGCTGAGCTCGAAGCGCTCGATATGCGCCTTGAGCTTCACCTTCACATGGGCGGTCTCGAAGATGAACGGGTCGCCCGGGCGCGCCGCGAGCAGCTGGCCGCCGGGCGTGTCGGGATCGCAGTACCCGACAAAGCCGATGGTGTTGCGGGCGTGCCCGGCGAGGCCGGAGGCGAGGGTGTAGCTAGGCGTGCGCTCGACGAGCATGCCGGAGCTGACGATGTAGAGCGCGTTCTGCTGCGGATCCTCGCCCGGCGCGAGCTTCCGCGGAGTGGGCTTGATCTTGAGTTCCTTGATGATGCCCCGGGAAAAATTCACGTGGTGGGTCTTGCGGGAGATCTCGTCGAAGTAGTCGGCGAGGTCCATGCCGAGGCCGGAGGCGAAGACCGGGCATTCCGTCAGGCGCCCGAACTTCCGGGCGTCGTGGATGATGGCGAGGACCTCCTGCATGCGCCCTAGGGCGAAGACCGGGATGAGGAATGAGCCGCCGCGCTTGATCGTGTCGTTGATGCTCTGGATGAGCCGCGCCATCTCATTGACGCGCTCCTTGCCGGCGGGCCGTTCCGTGATGCCGCGGGTGGTCTCCATCACGACGGTGTCGAAATGTCCGGCGGGAAACTTTGCGCCCGGGAGCGTCCGCTGGTTCTCGAACAGGACGTCGCCCGTGAAGAACACCTGGCGGTGCTTGTGGTGAAGCTCGACCCCGGCGGCGCCGGCGACATGGCCAGCGGGGTGGAAGATGATCTCGATCTCGTCCTTGGCGCCGCGGAAGCGCTTGGCCTGGCCAAACTGCAGGCCGGTCATCCGGCCCGAGCAGCGGTCGATCTCCTCGTGCGTGAAGAGCGGGTATTCGGGGAGGTTCTCCTCCTCCTTCTGCCGCAGCATGACGTTGGCCGAGTTGTGCAGCATCCGCTCGATGAGCATGCGGCTCGACAGGGACATGATCACCGGCGTGTTGGGATGCTCCCGCATCGCGACCGGCAGGCTGCCGATGTGGTCGAGGTGGCAGTGCGTGATGATGATCAGGTCGAGCGGCTGGCCCCGGATGGCGGCAAGGTCGGGCGTGGCGCCGCGGCCGGCCTTCTTCGGGTGCAGCCCGCAGTCAATCATGACGCGCAGGTCGCCAAACTGGACCACCAGGCAGTTCGCACCGATGCCGCCGTCGCGGTTCAGGTCAATGAGCTTCATTCAGGAAACCGACACAGGACGATAATCCCGCCGAGAACGAGGTTCTTTTTCAGCTCCGCGGGATGGTCATCGCAAAGGGCGGGAGCAGCACGTGCACCTTCCGGCCGTGCTCATCGATCCCGTGGAACGAGCCGCGGGCGGTCGCGTCGCAGCCGGTGACATGGTAGCTGTTGTAGGAAAACTGCTCGCCGGGGGCGAGCCGCGGGGTCTCGCCGACGATCTTGTCGCCCTCGATCACGAGCCGGTTGCCGTCCGCATGCTCGACGACCCACTTGCGGCCGAGGAGCGTGACGGTATGCTCGGAGCCGTTCTGGATCGTGATGTGATACACAAACGCGTGCGGCTGGTCCGGCGGGAGCGTCGCACCACCGTGGTGGTATTGCAGCTGGTCGAGGCGGGCGGTAAGGCCGGGAATTTCGCGGGAACAGGACACGCCGCATAAGAGAGCGGGGTCGGCGCGCGGAGCAAGAGGGTTTCGGACTTGCTGCGACTTCCGCGGGCCTGCCAGACTCCCGCGGTCCATGGCCAAATTCGCCCTCCTTTCCGTCAGCGACAAGCGCGGCCTAGCCGAGTTCGCGACGACCCTGGTGAAACAGCACGGCTACACGCTCCTTTCGACTGGAGGCACCGCCAAGCTACTGCTTGAGCGCGGGCTCCCGGTGACGGAGGTGAGCCAGCACACCGGCTTTCCCGAGATGATGGAAGGGCGAGTCAAGACGCTGCACCCGAAGATCCATGGCGGGCTCCTGTGCCGGCGCGACAAGCCCGAGCACCTCGCGCAGGCCGCGCAGGCCGGGATCGACCTGATCGACCTGGTGGTCGTCAACCTGTATCCGTTCGAGGAGACCGTCGCCAAGCCGCACGTCACCCTCGAGGAGGCGATCGAGAACATCGACATCGGCGGACCCTCGATGCTGCGGAGCGCGGCCAAGAATCACGAAAGCGTCACGGTCGTCTGCGACCCGGCCGACTATCCGGCGGTGCTGGCGGCCCTGGCTGGTCCGGCCGACCTGGCGGCGCTGCGTCGCCGGCTGGCCCTGAAGGTGTTCCAGCGGACGGGCCGCTACGACACCGCGATCGCGCGCTACCTCGAGGCGCAGGCCGCCGAGCCCGACCTGGCGGCCCTGGCGGGTTTCCCGGAGAACCTGACGCTGACCTACCGCAAGGCGCAGAGCCTGCGCTACGGCGAGAACCCGCACCAGCAGGCGGCACTGTACGGCACGTTCCACGAACACTTCCAGCAGCTCCAGGGGAAGGAACTCAGCTACAACAACCTTCTCGACATCACCTCCGCCACCTACCTGATCGGCGAGTTCGAGCGGCCAACGGTCGCGATCCTGAAGCACACGAACCCGTGCGGCGTCGCCAGCGCCGAGAACCTCGAGGCGGCGTGGGAGAAGGCCTTCGCCACGGACCGCCAGGCGCCGTTCGGCGGGATTATCGTCGTGAACCGCACCCTCGACGCCGCGCTCGCGAAGACCATCGCGGAAATCTTCACGGAAGTCATCATCGCGCCGCGGTTCAGCGACGCGGCGCTGGCGGTGTTTGCGCCCAAGAAGAACCTGCGGCTGATGATCGCCAAGGGCGGGCTGGGGGCGGAGTCCCTCCGCGAGGTCCGCAGCGTGGTGGGTGGCGTGCTCGTGCAGGACCGCGACAACACCCTGGGCAAGGTCGGGGACTTCAAGGTGGTGACGAAACGGGCCCCCACGCCGGAGGAGTGGGCCGGCATGCTTTTCGGCTGGACGGTGGTGAAGCACGTGAAGTCGAACGCGATCGTCTATTGCCGCGGCGAGCAGACCCTCGGGGTCGGCGCCGGCCAGATGGCGCGGGTCGACAGCTCGCGGATCGCCGTCTGGAAGGCCAAGGAGGCGGGTCTCGACCTGCGGGGCTCGGTGGTGGCGAGCGAGGCGCTGTTTCCGTTCGCGGACGGCCTGGTTGCAGCGGCGGAGGCCGGCTCCACCGCGGCCATCCAGCCGGGCGGCTCCGTGCGCGATCAGGAGGTCATCCAGGCCGCCGACGCGCGCGGGATGGCGATGGTGTTCACGGGCCAGCGGCACTTCAAACACTGACGGGGCCGGTTTGCCCTTTCCCGCTGGTCCGGGCCGAGCGGTCGCGCTTGAAGCGGCGCCCGGAATCCTCCTAATCCGGGTCGAATCCCATGTTCGAGTCCCTGCTGGAGTATTTTCAAGGCACCCCGTTCTCACTGTGGGGACCGTTCGGCCTGCTCCTGCTCTGCGGGCTCGGCCTGCCGGTGCCGGAGGACATCGTGCTCGTGGTCGCCGGGGCGCTGGGCCAGATCGATGGCCGGACCTGGGTCCATGTCAGCGGCATCATGTACGTCGGCGTGATCGGCGGCGACACGATGATCTTCCTGGCCGGGCGCCATCTCGGCACGCGGCTCCTGGCCTCGGCCTGGCTCCAGCGCGTGCTGCCGCCGGCAAAGCAGGTCAAGGTGGAGCGGGTGATGGAGCGCTATGGCGCCATGGGCCTGTTTCTCGGGCGGTTCCTGCCGGGACTGCGCGCGCCGATCTTTTTCACCGCCGGATCGATGAAGGTGTCGTTCCTCAAGTTCCTGTTCTTCGATGGCGTGGCGGCGCTCGTGAGCGTGCCGATCTTCGTCTGGCTTGGCCGCTGGCTCTGGGTCGAGTTCGGCGACGACCTTGAGCAGCTCAACGAGACGCTGGCCCGCACGCACTCGTACTCGCTGTGGATCGCCTGCGGGCTGGTCCTGCTGGCCGCGGTCGGGGCCTGGCTCTGGTCGCGGCGCGCGCGCAAGCCGGTCTGAGGTCCGCGCGTTTTGCGGTTGGCGCGGTGGCGGGTTTCGGCAACCGTGGGCGCATGTTTGACCCCGTTGAAAAGCTGAAGGAATACATCCGCCACCCAAGCGTCTCCGCCGATTCCCGCTACAAGGACGGCATGCGGGGCGCGCAGGAGTTCATCGCGGGCCTGATCGGCTCGCTGGGCTTCACCGTCGAGGTGGTGAAAACGGACCTCCATCCGATCGTGCTGGCGCACCGCGGCGGCAATCCCGCGTGGCCGCACGTCCTGATCTACGGCCACTACGACGTGCAGCCGCCGGACCCCCTGAACCTCTGGGAGTCGCCGGCCTTCGAGCCTGCGGTCCGGGGCCGTCGCCTGTACGGCCGCGGCGCGGCGGACAACAAGGGCCCATTCCTGGCCCATGTCGCTGCGGTGGCCCAACTGCTGGAGGAAAACCCGAATTTCCCGCTCCAGATCACGTTTCTCGTCGAGGGCGAGGAGGAGATCGGCAGCCCGAGCTTCGGGCCATTCCTGGCAAAATATCGCGACCGCCTCCGTCAGGCCGACTTCGTGTTCCTGTCCGACACCGCGCTCCCGAGCGAGCAGCAGATGGTCATCACCGCGGGCCTCCGCGGCATGGTGGCGCTGGAGGTCGAGGTGACCGGCCCGTCGGGCGACCTGCACTCGGGCATGCATGGCGGCGTCCTGCTCAACCCGATCCAGGCGGTGACCGAGATCTGCGCTTCGCTGCACACGCCGGACGGCCGCGTCAACGTGCCCGGCTTTTATGACGACGTGCTCGACGTGGAGCCATGGGAGCGGGCGGAGCTGGCCAAGCTCGGCAGCGACACCGAGGCGTACCGGAAATTTCTCGGGGTGGATTCCTTCCATGTGCCGCCCGGCATCACGCCTCTCGAGGCGCTGCGTTTCCATCCGACCCTTGAGTTCAACGGCATCGGCGGCGGGTACCAGGGGGAGGGGAGCAAGACCGTGATCCCGAGCAAGGCGTTCGTGAAGATCACCTCGCGCCTCGTGCCCAACCAGCAGCCCGAGCGGATCCGGGAGCTGATCAAGCGCACGATCGTCGAGCGCGCGCCGAAGGGCGTCCGGGTGAAAGTCACCGACGGCCATGAAGGCCTGCCCTACGTCGTCGTGCCCCCGGGCCGCTCCAACACGCCCAAGGATCAGTCGCCGGTGCTGGCGCGCGCGTTCCGCGCGACGGACACCGCGGTTGCGGAAGTCTGGGGCCGCCCGCCGCTCTACCTGCGCGAGGGCGGCAGCGTGCCGATCATCGGCGAGATCAAGCGCGTGCTCGGGCTCGACTCGGTGATGATGGGCCTGTGCCTGCCGGAGGACCGGCTGCATGCGCCAAACGAGAGTTTCAACCTCGACGTGATGCGCAAGGGGACCGAGACCTCGCGCCGCGTGTTGAATGCGATCGCGGCTAAGTGATGCGGGCGGACGGAGGCGGATTTAGCCAGCCGGCCTCCTCACGTCGGCTGCTGCCTCATCTTGGGAGCGACCGACCGTAGGAGGCTGTTCCGGCCCAAATAAAAAAAGCCCCGGCTTGCACCGGGGCCTTTTTGCTGGACGGGAAACTCGCTTATTTCTTCAGGATGATGATCTCAGCGCGGCGGTCCTTGGCCATCGTGGCGTCGTCGCCGTTCTTCGTGGCCTCGAGGCTGCCCTTGGAATTGGACTCGACCTTGTCGGCCGCGACGCCGAGCGAGAGCAGGTACTTCTTGGCCGCGCTCGAGCGGCGGTCACCCAGCGCGAGGTTGTACTCGTCGGTGCCGCGCCAGTCGCAGTGGCCCTCGAAGAGGATGCGGTGCTGCGGGTTCTTCGCGAGGTAGTCCTTCGCGGCCTGGATCTTCGCGCGCTCGCTCTCCTTGATGTTCGACTTGTCGAAGTCGAAATACACCGGCTGGAGCAGGCCCTTGATCATGTCGTCGGTCTCGATGACATTCGGGTCGCGCTGCGTGAGGCCGGCCGCGCTCTGATCGGCCTGCGGGGAGAGGGTCTCGGGAGTCACCGTGCCGCCGGTCGTGGGACCCAGCACCGTGGCGCTCGGATCGGGGCGCGCGGGCTTCTTTTTGCAGCCCGCGGCAAAGACAAACGCGGCGCTGGCGATGACAAGGGCGAGTTTCTTCAGAGCGATTTTCATGGAGAGGGCGGTGGTGGTCGTGGCTGGTACCTATTGGACAAGCGCCGCACGGCGGCAAGGCTTTACTGTGCCTTCTTTTGCTCGATGAGGCCGACTTCCAGGGCGTAGCGGGTCAGGCTGGCGACGTCGTGAAGATTGAGCTTCCGCATCAGGTTGGTGCGGTGGTTGTCCACGGTCTTCACGCTGATCCCGAGCTTGGCGGCGATCTCGCGCGTGCTGTGGCTCTCCGCGACCAGCTGCAGGATCTCACGCTCGCGGTCGGTCAGAAAATCGGAGGCGCTGCTGGCGTCGGGATTGGCCACGACGTCGCGGAGGAGCGCGGCGACGGCCGGCCCGAAATAGGTGCCGCCGTTGGCGACGGTCTCGAGGCCCTTCTTGAACTCGACGAGGCCGGCGGTCTTCTCGACGAAGCCGTGGGCGCCGGCCTCGAGCATTTCGCGGACCAGCACCGGATTCTCATAGCCCGAGAAAACGAGGACCCGCATGCTTGGCAGCTTCTTGGCGATCCGGCGGAGGATATCGACGCCGTTCAGGCCGGGCAGCTTCGCGTCAAGAATCAGGAGATCCGGCTTGGCTTCGAGGCACAGGTTGACGGCGTTCTGGCCGTCACCGCTTTCCCCGATCAGCTGATAATTCGGATCCAGCCGCAGGATTTCTGCAAGCATCTCACGTACTGCGGTTTGATCTTCGACAATTATGAGACGCTTCATTGCTCGGGGTAGCGGCGGACTTGTGATTGCGGAGATGACGGGCAGGAAAGTGGTGGGCCGGCTGGGATTCGAACCCAGAACCAATTGCTTAAAAGGCAACTGCTCTACCATTGAGCTACCAGCCCACGGCCAAAACAAAAGCGCGAAATAGGTTCCGGCATCGGGATTTGGCAAGTTATTTCGGGGCGGTTTGGGCGGGGCGGGCATTGACCGGACCGGGCCGGCGGCATAATCCAGCGCAATCCTTTACGAATTTGGGAACAATCCAGAAATATGCCCATCAGAGCGAGGTTGAACGTATGTCAACCAAAGCTCAGGAAGTCGCGCTCGACCAAGTGCTCGTGGACCGTTTCAAGAACGGCGACCAGGCTGCGTTCAACGAGATGGTTTCACGCTATTGGGACCGCATTTACGCAATGGTGAACCAGCTCCTGCGGAATCCCGAGGATGCCGAGGAGGTCACCCAGGACGCGTTCATCCGGGCCCACCGGGGACTGGCCAACTTCCGCGGCGACTCGGCCTTTTCGACCTGGCTCTACCAGATTGCCACCAATCTCGCCCGGAACCGGTACTGGTACTGGTGGCGCCGCAAGCGCGACAAGTCCGTGTCCTTCGACGCGCCCGTCAGCGCCGACAACCCGACCACGCTGGGCGACATGATCGCGGCCGAGGTCGAGACCCCGGACGACATCACGGTCACGAGCGAGTTCGTGAACCGCATCGGGCAGGGCATGGAGAAGCTGAGCGCCAAGCACCGCGAGATCCTGACCCTCCGCAACATCAAGAACCTGTCCTACGAGGAGATCGCCGAGATCCTGGGCATCTCCGTGGGCACGGTGAAAAGCCGCATCGCCCGCGCCCGCGAGAGCCTGCGCGCCAAGCTCGGCGAGGATTTCAAGACCTGACCAAAACCGGAACGTGCGGCCGACCACCGCGCCTCCTGACCAACCAACACCATGAAAGAGTCCAAGTTCATCGAACTACTAAACCTCTACGTTGATCATGAGATCACGCCGGAGGAGGCCGCGCTGCTGGAGGCCGAAGTCCGCCGCAATCCCGAGCGCCGTCAGGTTTACCGTCAGTATTGCCAGATGCAGAAGGCCTGCTCGCAGCTGGGCCACGCGTTCAAGTCAGACGCGCCCGAGCCGCTCACCGCCCCCAACGTCGTTGCGCTCAAGCCGCGCCGCTCGTTCGGCCTGGCGGCCTACGCCGGCGCCCTCGGCGCTGTCGCCGCCTGTGTCGCCGCCGTGCTGTACGTGCGGTCGACCTCGATCCCGGCCGCCGCGCCCGTGCCCGCCGCCGTCGCGGTCGCCCCGGCTCCGGCCGTCCCGCCCGCCGGGACCCAGGTTGCATCCGTCATGGCCCAGCGCCCGGCGCTGCAGCCCGTGGTCGGCCCGCGCGTGCTCGCGTTGCGCGAGCCGGCATCCGATACGGTCGAGCTCGCGCCGGCCGCGTACCAGGTTGCCTTCGGCGACTGGATGAATGATGTCCGGCTTTCGGCCGTGGACGCCGCGCTGCTGGAGGACCTCCGGTTCGACGGCCGGTCAACTTCACCCACCGGCGACCGCACCATCCGGACCGTCCGCCCATTCCAGGGCAAGGTTGAGATGGCCGCGGTGCGTTTCCAGAAATAGCCCGGCCGGGGACTGGCGGTTGAACGTTGTTGGTTGAAAAGTGAAGGGACGATCTGGATTGCTAGCCATCGCCATCGATCGGTGCGAAAACTTTCAGCACCGTTGATGGGCTGGCTTTCAACCCATCACTTTCAACCTTCAACTCGTCCGAGCGCCCGGCTCAGGACAGCGCCTTCTTGATCAGCGCCTCGGTCGTCGCCTTCGGCCCGAGGGTGAGAGCCGACCGCCGCACCGCCTCGTCCGCATCCGCGGTCTTGTAGCCCAAAGCCACGAGCGCGGCCACGGCATCCCGGTGAGGGCTGCCCGCCTCCGGCACCACGCTTCCGCCGGCCGGCGCCGCCACCGTTGCGCCGGAGCCGCCCACCTTTGATTTCAGCTCCACCACGAGGCGCTCGGCGGTCTTCTTGCCGATGCCAGGACATTTCGCGAGGGTGGCAATGTCGCCGACGCGGATGGCTTCCTCGAGGAGGGGCAGCGAAAGGCGGCTCATGATGCTGAGCGCCATCTTCGGTCCGACGCCCGTGACGTGCTCGATCATCAGGCGGAAGAAATCCCGGTCCGCCGGCGCGGCGAATCCGTACATGGTCTGCGCATCCTCGCGGTAGATGACGAGGGTGTGCAGCTTCACCTGGGCGCCGGGCGCCGGCAGCTTTTCCGCGGTGGTGACCGGGATGCTCACCTCATAGCCGAAGCCGCCCACCTCGATGACCGCGTGCAGCGGGGTCGCCGACACCAGCGTGCCCTGGATGGAGGTGATCATGCGGTCACCTCAGCCCGAGCACGTCCTGCATGTCGTACACGCCCGCCGGCTGGGTGGCGACCCACTGCGCGGCGCGCAGGGCGCCGCGCGCGAAGATCCCGCGGTCGCTGGCCTTGTGGGTGAGCTCGAGGCGCTCGCCGAGCGCGGCGAACATCACGGTGTGGTCACCGACGACGTCGCCGCCGCGGAGGGCGTGGATGCCGACCTCGGTGGGCGTGCGTTCGCCGGTGATTCCCTGGCGCCCGTGGCGCAGCGCCGCGGCAGTAAGCTTGCGCTCCTCGAGGATGATCTCGAGCAGCCGAGCAGCGGTGCCGCTGGGTGCGTCCTTCTTGAACCGGTGGTGCATCTCGACGACCTCCGCGTCGTAGTCCGCGCCGAGCACGGCGGCCGCGCGGCGGGTGAGCGCGAAGAGGAGGTTCACGCCGACCGAGAAATTGCCGGCCCACACGCACGGCACGCGCGCCGCGAGCGGGAGCAACTCGGCCTTGGCGGCGGCGGAGTGGCCGGTCGTGCCGACCACGACCGGCTTGCGGCGTGCGATGGCGAGCTCGAGCAGCGCCTTGGTCGCGTGATGGGAGCTGAAGTCGACCACGACGTCGCCCCGGTCGAGCGCGGCGCCCAGGTCGTCGCCGACATCGACGGCGGCGGCGACCACGAGGCCGAGTTCCTGGGCGGCGGCGGCGACGGCCTGGCCCATGCGGCCGCGGGAGCCGTTGATGACAATGCGGACGGCCATGATGTTACCTCCGGAAGGCCGCGACCGACTTCAGCAGCGCGGGCAGATGGGCGGGCGTCAGGTCGCAGAGCGGCGGGCGGACCGCCGGCGAGCCGATGATCCCGGCGCGGGCGAGGGCGACCTTGATCGGCACGGGGTTCGGGTCGAGGAAGATCGCCTTGAAGAACGGATACAGCCGGCGGTGGATCCGGCCCGCCTTCACATAGTCGTTCTCGAGCGCGTGACGGACCATCTGGCCGACCTCGCGGACCGCGAGGTTAGAGGCGACGCTGATGACGCCCTCGGCGCCGACGGCCATGAACGGCAGCGTGAGCGAATCGTCGCCGCTGAGCACCGTGAGGTCGTCGCCGAGGGCCTGCTTGAGCTGGTCGACGCGGTCGACGCTGCCGCCGGCCTCCTTGATCCAGCGGACATGCGGGTATTTGGCACGGAGCCGCTCGACCACGCCGACGCCGATCTCGATGCCGCAGCGGCCCGGGATCGAATACAGGATGATCGGGCGGTCGGTGGCCTCGGCGACGGCGCAGTAGTGCCGGAACAGGCCCTCCTGGTTAGGCTTGTTGTAATAAGGCGCGACGACGAGCATGCCGGTGGCGCCGGCCGCGTGGGCCTGCTGGGTGAGTTCCACGGCCTCGTGGGTGGAATTGGAACCCGTGCCGGCGATGACCGGCACCCGGCCGCGGGCCGCGGCGATGACCGCGCGGACCACGTCCATGTGCTCCTCGTGACTCAGGGTGGGCGACTCGCCGGTCGTGCCGACCGGAACCAGACCGTTGATCCCGCCTTTGATCTGATGCTCCACCAGTTTCGCGAGGTCGCGGTACGAGACCTCGTGATTCTTGAAGGGCGTGACAAGCGCCGTGAGGGTGCCGGTGAGCGGGCGGAGTTTCATGGAATCAGGCAATGTTGCCTTGCGGAACAGCGCATGGCGAAATAGAGAATCCGCAACGCTTTTTTACCCATGGCCACTCCGCACACCGAAATGATGAATGACCTGTTGAAGCTGGCGGTCGAGAGCGGCGCCAGCGACATTGTCATCAAGTCCAACAAACCCGGTTACGTGCGGCTGTCGGGCCGCCTCAAGCCGGTCGAGATGGACCCCATCACGTGCCCCGAGGCCCAGGCCTTCGTGGATGAGCATGTGCCCAAGATCTTTAGGCAGAAGTGGGAGGACGAGGGCCAGGTCGACTTCGCCTACGCCGCCGACGGGGTGGGGCGCTTCCGCGTGAATGCCTTCCACCAGCGCGGCCTCGTGAGCATCGTCATGCGCCACATCAAGAGCCGGGTCCCGACTTTCGAGGAACTCGGCGTTCCCTCCGAGCCGCTCATCAAGCTCTCGCAGGCGAAGGACGGCATCCTGCTCGTCTGCGGCGCCACCGGCTCCGGCAAGAGCTCCACGATGGCCGCCATGCTCAACTGGGTGAACCAGAACATGGACAAGCACATCGTCACGATCGAGGACCCGATCGAGTACACCTTCCAGGACGAGAAGTCGCTGTTCCAGCAGCGCGAGATCGGCCTCGACGTGCCGAGCTTCGAGCAGGCCATCAAGGCGGTCCTCCGCCAGAACCCCGACATCATCCTCATCGGTGAAATGCGCGACCGCGAAACGTTTGAGACCGCGATCTCCGCGGCCGAGACCGGCCACCTGGTGTTCTCGACCATGCACGCCGCGACGGTGGCGCAGTCGCTGACGCGACTCTTCGAATTCTTCCCGCCGGAAGAGCAGATCCAGGCCCGCCGCGCGATCGCCGGATCGCTGCGCGGCTTCATCTGCCAGAAGCTCATCCCGGCGCTCGAGGGCGGCGGCCGCGTGCCGACGAACGAGATCCTCAACGCCGACGCCGTGGTGAAGAACCTGATCCTCGAGGGCCAGTTCGAGAAGATCCAGAGCATCCTCGACGGCAACACGGACTCGAACAGCTTCTCTTTCAACAAGGACATCTACCGGCTCATCAAGGCCGGCAAGATCAGCAAGGCCGAGGGCCTCCGGTTCTCGCCCAATCCGCAGGCGCTGGAGATGAACCTCAAGGGCATCTTCATCAAGACCTGATCCCCGTCATGAACAGTCCGCGGCCCGGCCACCTCCTCTGTCTGGCGGTGTGGGCGGTCGCCGTCCGCGCCGGCGATCCACCGCCCACCGCGAGCACGGCCCCCGACGCGATCTCCGCCGCCAAGCGGGAGTTCGACACGATCAAGGGCCCGCGCAATCTGCCGGATTCCCAGAAGCTCGAGCTTCCCATCGCCGCGCCTCCGCCCGTCAACGCCGGCGGCGACGAAATGAGCCAGCTGCTGAATGCGCAGGCCGAGCAGAAGAAGGAGAACGCGATGCGGAAGCACAAGGGCCAGCGCGGCGCGAACTGGCTCGTGGATGCAATGACCGAGAAATCGCCGGGCAAGGGCCGCGCCGGCGACCCGCTTAGGGGCAAGGCGGAAAGCGCGACAGATCTTGAGGGCACGGGCAATCTCCTGGCGGCGAACTCCGATCCGGAGTCCGCCGCAACACCGACCCGCGACCCGCGCCGGGAGGAAACCCGGCACCCCAGCCAGAACGACAATCCGCTCACAACCTACATGGCCGGATGGATGACCCCGCACGATTTTGAATTGCTCAAGGAGAAGCCGGCCGCCGACGGGCTTCCGACGATCGGCGGCCCGATAGGCGACATCCGTTCCAGTGGCCTGCTCGACAGCCTGGGAGCGAGTCCGGCGCCGGCGCCCGGCTACCAGGCCACCGCCGCGCCGGGAAGCGAGGCGCGATCCAATCCGTATTTGGAGAGCCTAGGGGGCCTCACGACGGGACTGTCGGCCGCGACCGCGGATCTGGCCAACCTGCCACCGCCGGTTTCGCCGGCCGCGGCGCCGGCCGCTCCGGCGGTGACGCTCCCGCCCGAGACGGTGCCGCCCGCTCGCAACGAGCCGGCCATCAACAACGTCCTCAAGCCGAACAACGACTCGAAGTATTTCCCGCAGCT
>JAFEGX010000055.1 GCA_018239675.1 Verrucomicrobiota bacterium | reverse complement strand
GGCGACGACGGGACGGCGGCGGGCGGAACGGGCGCGGCGGCGGGCGGCGGGGCGGGTTCGCGGCGGACCAGGGCGATCGTGACCAGAACGGCGATCACCACGACCGCGCCGCCGCCGGCGGCGATCCACACCACGGCCCGGGCCGGCAGGCCGCGGCCGCGCCGGGCGGCGTGTGAGCCGTCGGACGAGCCGGGCATCGGCGGGAGGTCGGCGGGCGGGCCGCTGCGCTGGTGCTGCGCCTTCTTGAGCGCTTCGTTGATGAGACTCATGGCGCGGTCAGTCGGTGAGGTTGGCCATGTCCTTCACGGCGCGGCGCACGTCCCAGTAGCTCACCTCGTCGGAGCCCCGGATGAAGGCCGACAGCATGGCCTTGTCGCAGAGATTGTTGACGATGCGCGGGATTCCCTTGCTGCCGCGGTGGATCGCCTTCAGCGCCCACTTGGTGAATGCCGGTCGGCCCATGCCGCCGGCGAGGGTGAGCCGGTGCTGGATGTAATGCTGGACGTCGGTCGGCGAGAGCGGGTGCAGCTCGTAGTGGACGAGGATGCGCTGGCGCAGCTGGCGGAGCTCCTCGCGAGCGAGCACGGTCTTCAGCTCGGGCTGGCCCATGAGGATGATCTGGAGCAGCTTTTGCTTGTCGGTCTCGAGGTTGGACAGGAGCCGGATCTGCTCGAGCACCTCGAACGAAAGATTCTGGGCCTCGTCGATGATGAGGACAATGTCGCGGCCGGCCTCGATGCGGCCGAGCAGCACGCGGTTCATCTGGGCGACGAGGTCGACCTGGCTGCGCGCGAGCTTGGTCTCGCCGAGATCGGTGAGGATGGCCTTGAGCATCTGCGTCTCCGTGACGCGCGGATTGAGCACGAGGGCGGTGTCGTACCGGGCCGGGTCGAGCTCGTTCATGAAACACCGGCAGAGCGTGGTCTTGCCGCAGCCGACCTCGCCGACCAGCGCGATGAACCCCTTCTTCTCCTGCACGCCGTATTTCAGGTGCTGCAGGGCCTCCTGGTGGGTCGGGCTAAGGTAGAGGAAGCGCGGGTCGGGGGTGATGTTGAACGGCATCTCCTTGAACCCGTAAAAGCTCTGATACATGCGGATTTCGAGGTAGGCATCCCGGGGGGAAAACGCACGCCTAATTCTTCGGCACCGGAGGGGTTTCACATTTTCCATACGCCGGCTCTTCGGGCCCGGTCGAAAAGATTTGCCTGCGCGGAAACGGCGCTGGTTCATGGAGGCGCCGTTGCCGTGAACCTGCGCCGCTTCATCTTCGCCCTGTACCTGACGCTCTTCGTCGGGATCGCGGTGACGTCCGGGGTGTTTTTCTGGCAGGCGCGGGCGGAGTTCGAGCAGCTCAAGCAGCGCGAGGCCCGGAGCCAGCGCCGGCTCGCCGAGGCCGAGGCGCGGCTCAAGGAGCAGGAGCGCATCATCGAGCGCCTCCGCACGGACCACGAGTACGTCGAGAAGGTGATCCGCCGCCGGCTGGGCTACGCCAAGCCCGACGAATTCATCTTCCGTTTCGAGGACTGACCCCCTTGAATTCCGCCCCTTCGCCTTGAACCCGCTCATCCAGCAGTTCCGCGCGGCCGGCCAGGGCCACGTCTTCGCCTTCCATGACCGGCTCTCGCCCGAGGCCCAGCGGCACCTCCTCAGCGAGGCCGCCGAGGTCAACCTCGCGGAGCTCGCGACCCTCACCCGCACGCTCCTGCAGGGGCAGGGGGCGGTCGGCGTGAACCTCGAGGGCCTGGTGCCGGCGCCGTACGAGCCGCGTCCGGAGAACGGCGGGGACCCGGTCGCGTGGGCCGAGGCCAAGGCGGCCGGCGAGGCCGCGCTGCGGGCCGGCCGCGTCGCGGCATTCACGGTCGCGGGCGGGCAGGGGACCCGGCTTGGCTACGACGGCCCCAAGGGGACGTTCCCGGTCACGCCGGTGAAGCGGAAATCCCTGTTTCAGGTTTTCGCGGAGAAGCTCAGGGCCGCGGGCCACCGCTATGGCCGCCCGCTGCACTGGTTCATCATGACGAGCCACCAGAACCACGCGGCGACGGTGGCGTTCTTCGAGGAGCACCGGTATTTCGGCCTCGACCACGGCCGCGTGCATTTTTTCCGGCAGGGCCGCATGCCGGCGGTGGATTTCGAGGGCCGGATCCTGCTCGAGACCCCGGGCAGCCTGGCGCTGGCGCCGGACGGGCACGGCGGCTCGCTGCGCGCGCTCGAGCGCAGCGGCGCGCTGGACCTGATGAAGTCGCACCACATCGACACGCTGAGCTATTTCCAGGTCGACAACCCCCTGGTGCGCTGCGTCGACCCGGCATTCCTCGGCTGGCATCTCCTCACCGGCTCGCAGATGTCGAGCAAGATGGTGCCGAAGGCGTACGCCGACGAGAAGCTCGGCCACTTCTGCCACCAGCACGGCCGGCTGGTCGTGGTCGAGTATTCCGACCTGCCGCGCGCGCTGCAGCACGAGACCGGCTCGGACGGACAGCTGCGGTTCCGCGCCGGCAGCATCGCGCTGCACGTGCTGGACCGGGAGTTCATCCGGCAGATGGCGGGCGGCGGCGGGACCGGCGGACTGGGCGCGCTGCCCTTCCACCGGGCCGACAAGAAAGTCCCGACCGTGGACGCCGCGGGGGCGCCCGTGAAGCCCGCGCAGGCCAACGGCGTGAAATTCGAGCTGTTCGTCTTCGACGCGCTGCCCTTCGCGCGGAACCCGCTGGTCATCGAGACCCGCCGCGCCGACGACTTCTCGCCCGTCAAGAACGCCGAGGGCGTGGACTCGCCGCGGACCTGCCGCGACGACCAGCTGCGGCAGTTCGCGCGGTGGCTCAAGGCGCACGGCGCGCCGCTTGAAACTGACGCGACCGGCCTTCCGCCGTTCCCGCTGGAGGTCGCCCCTTCGTACGGCTACGACGAGGACTCGTTCGCGGCCTCCTGGACGGAGCGGCCCGCGGCCGCGGTCACCGCCGGCCTGTACCTTTCCTGAACCCGCATGAGCACCCTCGCGCAAATCTCGGCCGCGGCCGCCGCCGGCCACCTGCTGCCCAGCACCGTTGAGAACCTCAAGGCCTTCCTCGGCGCGCGCCTCCCGGCCTGGGCCGAGGCGAGCATCGCGGAGCTCGTGCAGCGCGCGGCCTGGCCGGAGCTGAACGACCGCTTCTACCGCTACCTCGAGTTCGGCACCGGCGGCATGCGCGGCCGCACGATCGGCGTCGTCGCCACGGCGGCCGAGACCGGCACCGGGTCCGCCCCCGCCCACGCCGCGATCGGCTGCAACGTCCTGAACGACTTCACGCTGGTCCGCGCCGTGATCGGCCTCCACCGCTACACGCGGAAGCACCTCGACAGCCGCGGCGAGCGCGCGCCCGCGCGGCTCGTCATCGCCCACGACGTGCGGCACTTCTCGCGGCACTTCTGCGAGCTGGCCGCGTCCACCTGGACCCGGCTCGGCGGCGAGGCCTACATTTTCGACGGACCCCGCCCGACGCCGCAGCTGAGCTATACCGTGCGCTGGCTGCACGCGCACACCGGCGTGGTGATCACGGCCAGCCACAATCCGGCGCACGACAACGGCTTCAAGGCCTACTTCGACGACGGCGCGCAGGTGGTGCCGCCGCACGACCAGGGCATCGTCGCCGAGGTGGTCGCGGTGCCGATCGGCGAGCTCGGGCCGTACCTGAACCCGGACCTTGCCGGCGTAAAGACGCTGGGCCGCGACGCGGACGACGCCTACCTCGCGGTCGCGAGCAAGGCGCTGCTGGACCCGGCGGTCCTGCGCCAGACCCGGCTCAAGGTGGCCTTCACCAACATCCACGGCACCGGCGCGATCCAGACCCTGCCGCTTCTGCTCCACGCCGGCTGTGAGGTGTGCGAGGTGCCGGAACAGATCAACTTCGACGCCCGGTTCCCGACGGTGAAGTCGCCGAATCCGGAGAACGCCGCGGCCCTCGCAATGGCGGTGGCGCTGGCGGAGAAGCGGGGCTGCGACGTCGTGATGGCGACGGACCCGGACGCCGACCGCATGGGTTGCGCCGTGCGCAACCGCGCCGGGAAACTCGAGCTGCTCACGGGCAACCAGATTGGCGCCCTGCTCGCCGAGTACCGGCTGATGAAATACAAGGAGCTCGGCTGGATCCCGCGCGAGGGGTCCGACCGGGCGTGCATCATCAACACGGTCGTGACGACCCAGCTGCAGGACGCGATCGGCCGCGGCCACGGCGTGAAGGTCATCAAGACCCTGACCGGCTTCAAATGGATCGCCGCCAAGCTCCGCGGCTACGAGGAGGCCCTGCGGCGCGCGATGGGTCCCGGCTTTGATTATGAGGCGCTGCCGTTCGAGCAGCGGGCGAAACTGCTCGCGCAGCACAGCACCTTCTACGTGTTCGGCACCGAGGAGAGCTACGGCTACCTGCCGAACGACTACCTGCGCGACAAGGATGGCAACTCGGCCTGCCTGATGTTCGCCGAGCTCTGTGCCTGGGTGAAGGGCCGCGGCCTGACGATCCCGGAGTACCTCGATGAAATCTACCTCCGCTACGGCTTCTACCTCGAGGGCGTGATCAACCTCTACTACGAGGGCGCGAGCGGCTCGGCGAAGATCAAGCGGATCCTCGACACCTACCGGGCGAACCCGCCGAAGGCATTCGGCGACTTCGCCGTGACAAAGTTCCAGGATTATGGCCGGGAGCGCATCCTCGACGCCGACGGCGAGGCGCTGCCGGCGCAGGACCTCTACTTTGTGACCCTCTCGAACGGGTACACCTTCGCGGCGCGCGGCAGTGGCACGGAGCCGAAGATGAAGTTCTACCTCTTCGCGAGCGAGCGCGTGGCCAATGCCGCGGCGCTGCCCGGCGTGAAGACGCAGACCCGCGCCACCCTCGACCGCCTGATCAAGCTCATCGAGTCCGACGCCCAGCGCCGCGCGGAAGGGTAGGGTTTGGTGGAGCCTGCGGTGGGGCCACGGAGGGCACCGAGATGCGCTGAGACCATCAAGGCCGGCCGGAAGCAGCTGCTTTCTACGGTGACGCTCGAACGGAAAGCGCAGTCCTGCCACCGGATTGGTCTGTGCTTATTGCGCGTTCTTGCGGCCAAGCGAGGATTGCCACCGACCCGATGTGAACCCAGTTGATGAGTATTCACCTTCCGGCCGCACGCCAGAGTTCACTTTCGCGCGCGGCCTGTATTGGGTGGTGACCGTTCCATCATGAGCTCCCCACGACGCCTCCGGCTGGCCGCCATCGGCTGCGGCAGCCGCACCTTCATCTACTTCGAGCAGGCCGCCCAACTGCCCGATCTGTACGAGATCGTGGCCGCGGCCGACCACAACCAGGCCCGCCGGGCCAAGGCGCGCGAGCTGTCGCGCAACCCGCAGTTCCGCGAGTTCTACGACGACGCGGCCATCCTCGCCGAGCCGAAGCTGGCCGACATCATGATCATCGCGACCCAGGACGCGTACCACTTCACCCACGCCTCCACGGCACTCCGCAAGGGCTACGATCTCCTGCTGGAAAAGCCGATCTCGACCAACCTGCCCGAGGTGCTGGCGCTGGACCGCCTGGCCCGCGAACTCGGCCGCCGCGTCCTCGTGTGCCACGTCCTGCGCTACACGCCGTTCTACCGGAAGGTGAAGGAAATCGTCGCGAGCGGCGCGCTCGGACGCGTGGTCTCGTTCGAGGCCACCGAGGGTGTCGAGGCCTGGCACCAGGGGCACTCGTTTGTCCGCGGTCACTGGAGCGTGACGGAGAAGTCGACACCGATGATCATCGCGAAGTCGTGCCACGACACCGACATCCTGTCGTGGCTCGTCGACTCGCCCTGCGAGGCAGTCGGGAGCTTTGGCGGGATCATGCATTTCCGCGCCGACCAGGCGCCCGCCGGCGCGCCCGCGCGGTGCACCGACGGTTGCCCGGTGGGCGAGACCTGCCTCTGGAACGCGCTGCGCTACCTCACGGACCAGAAGCGCTGGCTCGACGTGATTTACGACCGCGCCAAGACGGCGACCGACGACGAGATCCGCGCGTGGCTGCGGACCAGCCCGTGGGGCCGGTGCGTGTACCACTGCGACAACACGGCGGTCGACCACCAGACGGTGAACATGACCTTTGCGAGCGGCGCGACCGGCACGTTTACCATGACGGCGTTCAGCCAGGGCCGGGACCTCGCGATCTTCGGCACCAAGGCGCGCCTGCTGGCCGGCGAGCGCGTCCAGCGGCTCTCGGGCAGCGAGATCGTTATCGAGGACCACCTGACCCATGCGATCCAGAAGGTGCCGGTGGATCTCGATCCGGGTGGCGGTCATGGCGGCGGCGACGCCGGGCTGATCCGGATGCTGCACCCGGAGATGTGCAAGCCACGGTCGGAGGACATGGAGTCGTCGCTCCAGAAGTCCGTCGAGAGTCACGTCATGGGATTTGCTGCCGAGGAGGCCCGCCGGACGGGCCGCGTGATCAACCTGGCGGAATTCCGGGCCCGCATGCTGGCGGCGCACACCGGCTGACGAAGAGGTCATGAGCTCGGCCATCATTGTCACCTCCGGTTTTGATGCGATCTGGCCGCTGGCGGCCGATCAGGCGCGACGGACCTGGGAACGCAGCGGCCCGGTGGAATTTCACCGGCTGACGCCGGGCGACGATCGCGCCGCCGGCGCCGTGCTGGCGGATCCGGCGCGGGTGGAGCGCCTGCTGGTGCTCGGGGCCGATCTCACGCCGGCCTGTGCCGCGCGGCTGACGGCGCTGCGCGAGGTCGCGGTGACGTCCGGCTACCAGTTCGGCGGGCCGGGGACCGAGGCTCTGGCGGCTCGCGGCGTGCGGGTGCATGCGCATACCTCCGAAGGATTCTGGGGCGAGTCGGTGGCCGAATTCGGATTGGCGCTCACGCTCTGCGGCCTGCGACGGATTCCTCAGCTGCACCGGCAGATGGTCACGGACCAGCGGCCGTGGGACTACTCCCCGGACGGCCGGGGCCGCGGCCAGCAGTTTGGCGACGACCCGCGGTTCACCTGCGGCACCATCGCCGGCAAGCGGGTGCGGATCGTGGGGGCGGGCAACATCGGTAGCCGCTACGCGAGCTTCTGCACGGCGTTGGGCGCGGACGTCGCGGCCTGGGACCCGTTTGCCGCGGAGCCGGCGTTTCATCGTGCCGGGGCGCGGCGGGAGCATCATTTGGAACGGCTGGTGATGGACGCGGAAATCTTTGCGCCGATGCTGCCGCTGACGGAGAAAACAGCGGGGCTGGTGAATGCCGGGCTGATCGCGGCGCTGCCGAAGGGAACGCTGGTCATCCTCGTGACCCGCGCGGGCATCTGCGATATGCCGGCGCTGCGGCGCCGGGTGCTGGCAGACGAGCTCGCGCTGGCGGCGGACGTTTTTGATGTCGAACCCCTGCCGCTGAACGATCCGCTGCTGGGCCGGCCCAACGTCGTGCATACGCCGCACAATGCGGGCCGGACCCGTCATGCGAACGAGCAGTGGGTGGAAATGCTGCTGGCGAAGTTTGTGCCGCGGGGATGAAGCCGCAGACCGGGGTTGAGCAGTCGTCGAACCCCGAACATCGGATGGAAGAGAAGAACCCGACGCCGGCCGGTCGGTTTCCCAAGCACGAGGGTTTCTTCTTTCTCCCGAATACCGCCTAGCACGTTTCTTCTTTTCCTCCCCCGTTTTCAGAGCAGGTGTCCTTCGCGAAAGCTGAAATAGCCCCGGCCCGTCGGGTCGGCGTTGGTGCGGCCGATGATCACGTGGTCGAGGAAATCGATGTCGATGATCCGGGCGGACTCGCGCAGCTGGCGTGTGATCTGGAGGTCGGCGGAGCTGGGTGACGGGTCGCCGCTGGGATGGTTGTGGACGCAGACGACGCCGGTGGCGCCCTCGCAGACGGCGATGCGGAAGACCTCCCGGGGGTGGGCGAGGGCGGACGTGGCGGTGCCGGACGAAACCTCGACCCGTTTCAGCAGCCGGTGCTTCCGGTTGAGGCAGAGCACCCAGAATTTCTCGACGTCGAGGCCGAGGACAATTGGCTGGAAGAACGTGGCGACGTTGGCGGCATTGTGCAGTGGCGGCGCGACCGCCGACGGCAGACTGGCTGCGCGCCGGGCGATTTCCATGGCAGCGACCAGCTGGCAGGCCTTGACTCGGCCAATGCCCTTCAGGCGGCGAAACTCCGACTCCCGCCAGGCCACGAGCGCGGGCAGCGAACCGGCCGCGGCGAGCAGGCGGGTGGCAAGGGTCATGACATCCTGCCCGCGGGTGCCGCTGCGGAGGAGCAGGGCGAGCAGCTCCGTGTCGCTGAGCGCCGCGGCGCCGTGCCGCTCGATGCGTTCCAGCGGCCGGTCGGCGGGCGCCATTTCATGCAGGCGATTCGGCGGAGAAAATTCAGGCGCGTCGTCCATCCGAATGGCTTGGACTCCCTTTCGCGGTGTGCCAATGCTCGGTCCTCTCACATGAAAACCCTCCAAGTTGTCGTCTGGGGCGAAAACGTCCACGAGCACAAGAATGCCAAGGTCGGGGCGATCTACCCGAAGGGCATGCATGCGGCCATCGCCGACGGCATTCGCGAAAACCTGCCGGGCTGCACCGTGACGACGGCCACGCTGCAGGAGGCGGACCACGGGCTGACGGAGGAGCGGTTGGCGGCGACCGACGTCCTGACGTGGTGGGGGCACATGGCGCACGACCAAGTCAGCGACAAGGTCGTGGACCGCGTGCAGAAACGCGTGCTGGAGGGCATGGGGCTGATTGTCCTGCACTCCGGGCATTACTCGAAGATCTTCCGCCGCCTGCTGGGCACGACGTGCTCGCTGACCTGGCGCGAGGCGGACGAAAAAGAACGCCTATGGGTCTGCAATCCGGGGCATCCCATTGTCCGCGGGCTCGGGACCTACTTCGAGCTACCGCAGGAGGAGATGTACGGCGAACCCTTTGCGATCCCGGTGCCGGAGGAGCAGGTCCTGATCTCCTGGTTCGCGGGTGGCGAGGTGTTCCGCAGCGGCTGCTGCTGGCATCGGGGCAATGGCAAGATTTTCTACTTCCGCCCGGGCCACGAAACCTACCCGACCTATCACGACAAGAATGTCCGCAAGGTGATCGCCAACGCCGTCGACTGGGCCCGGCCGCAAGGCACCTGGGTCGACAGCTGCCCGAACGCAAAGGTGTCGCCGGAGGGGGTTAAGCAGAGGGCCTGAAGTTCAATTGCGGTTTGCGGATCGCGGATTGCGGATTTGATCCGAACGGCTTGCTTGGCGCGGTTCCCTGGTCCGTTTTCCTGGGTGGTAAATCTGCCAACGCCTGAGGTGCTGGCTCAGCCCGTTCTTCACGAGCGCGACGCAACCAAATGCCGCGAATCAGGAAAAATCCGCAATCCGCAATCCGCGATCCGCAATCAATAATGCTTCACATACCCGTTGCGGCGGAGGCGCTCGAGCCAGCGTTCCTGGCTGACCTGCGCCATCTGCTGCAGGAGGATGCGTTCAATCTGGTCGCGGACGTCGTCGAGCGGCTGGATGCCGGCATACTTGCGGTCGTCGACGTGGAGAAGAAAACAGCCCTCGGGCGTGAGGATGGGTTCGGTGGTCTCGCCCTTCTTCAGCATGAAAAGCGGATCGCTGAACGCAGGCTTCAGATCGGAGCGCTTCTGCCAGCCCCAGTCGCCGCCCTTGGCGCGACGTGAGTCCTGACTGTACTCCTTCGCCAAGTCCTCGAATTTTTCTCCTGCCGCCAAGCGCGCCTGCACCAGCTTGGCCTTGGTCATTAGATCGGCATCCGTTTCGCCATTGGTGCGGGTGAATTGGATCAGCCGCAGGTGGACGCCGTCCTCCTGGTAAAACCGGTCCTTGTTCTCGCGATAGAAAGTCTCGATGCGCACCGGGCTCACGAGGCTCTGCGACTTGCGCTGCTGGCCGCGCATGTAGCTGTAAATGATGTCCTCCTCCACCTCGCGGCGGTAGTCCTGCAGCGTCATGCTGCGCGAGCGCAGGTAGGCCAGGAACTTCGACCGGTCGTTGTCAAACTGCTCGGCCTGGATGTCCGCAATCCGGTTGTCGATGAAGCTCATCGGGATGTGCTTCTTCTCGTCCTTGCGGAACTCCTTGACGATCAACACTCGGTCAATGAGCTGCTGAATGACGTCGTCCTGCAGGGCCTCGAGCTTCTCATTGAACTCCTTCTCACTCCGCGCCTCGCGCTGGAGCTGCGGGATGAGCGGGGAGATCTCGCGGCGGACATCGTCCACGGTGATCACCTTTTCCTCGGCGATGGCGGCGATGCCGTTCGCGAAGCGGAGGTTGAGGTTGTCGGCCGGCACCTCGGCGCGCGCGAGCGACACGGCGGCGAGGGAAAGTGCGGCAACGGCAAGGCGACGGCCAAACATCATGGATTCGGGAGATTGTTCAGGAAAGTGACGATTTCTCGCAACCGTAGAAGCGGCCGGGGGGCGGTCAACCTTGGAAACCGGGTGCCAATCTGCACCCAGTCGTCGCGTCGGCCGCTCGACCGGAGACACTTCAAGCGCGTTGATTCCGTTTCGACGGAAATGATGCCTTTTTGTTCCGCCCTGATTCTAATATCTGTGATCAACAGGAGCGCCCGCACTTCGTCGCCAAATTTCCCAAATCGGTCCCGCAAATCGTTCTCAATCTGCTTCAAAGCTGGCAGTGTGTCTGCCATCGCCAGTTTGCGGTAAAAGTCGATCCGCAGGCGGGTTTCGCCCACGTATTCCGCCGGGATCCGGGCTTGGACGGCTGGGATTTCCGGCTGCTGTTCGGCATCCTTCAGGGCCGTGTAGCCATCCTCGTGGCGGCCCCGGGCCGGGCTGCCGGCCCGTCCGGCGCCCTCGCCGACCAACACAAAGTCGAGTTTCACGCTGGCTCGGATGGCCGCGGCGGTCTTCTCGCCCTTCAGCCGGGCGACCGACTGGCGGAGGAGCTGGCAGTAAAGCTCGAAACCGACCCCGACAATGTGGCCGCTCTGCTCGGCGCCGAGGAGGTTGCCGGCGCCGCGCAGTTCTAGGTCGCGCATCGCGATCCGGAAGCCGGCGCCGAGCTGGTTGTGCTGGCGGAGGGCGGTGAGCCTTTGCCGCGCGACGTCCAGCAGCCGCGTGTGCCGATGGAGCAGGAGGTAGGCGTACGCCTGGTGCTTGAACCGGCCCACCCGGCCCCGGAGCTGGTAGAGCTGAGACAGCCCGAAGCGGTCGGCGCCCTCGATGATGATGGTGTTGCAGTTCGGGATATCGAGGCCGCTCTCGATGATGGTGGTGCAGACCAGGACCTGGTACCGGCCGGCCACGAAATCGGTCATCACCCGCTCGAGATCGCTGGCGTCCATCTGGCCGTGACCGACGCCGATGGCGAGGTTGGGCAGCAGTTCGCGCAGCCGCGCCGCGACGAGATCGATCGTCTGGACGCGGTTGTGGAGATAGAACACCTGCCCGCCCCGGCGCAGCTCGTGGTGGACGGCATCGACAATCACCTTTTCGTCGTAGGTCTTCACGATCGTCTGGATCGGGTGCCGGTTGGTCGGCGCGGTCTCGATGACGCTGAGATCGCGTGCGCCGGTCAGGGCGAGATAGAGCGTGCGCGGGATCGGGGTGGCGCTCATGGACAACACGTCGACCGTCGCGCGCATGGCCTTGAACCGCTCCTTGTGCTTCACGCCGAACCGCTGCTCCTCGTCGATCACAACCAACCCGAGGTCGCGGAACCTCACGTCCGCCTGCAGCAGCCGGTGCGTGCCGATCAGGATGTCGACCTGGCCCTCCGCGGTGGCCGCGAGGATTTTCGCCTGCTCGGCCCTGGTGCGGAACCGGCTGAGCATCTCGACGGCGACCGGGTATCCAGCCATGCGTTCGCGGAAGGTGTTGAGATGCTGCTGGGCGAGGACGGTGGTGGGCACGAGGACGGCGACCTGCCGGCCGCCCTGGACGGCCTTGAACGCGGCCCGGATCGCCACCTCGGTCTTGCCGAAGCCGACGTCGCCGCAGATCAGCCGATCCATCGGCCGGGTGCGCTCCATGTCGGCTTTCGATTCCTGGATGGCGCGGAGCTGGTCGCGCGTCTCGGTGAACGGGAACGACGCTTCAAACTCCTTCTGCCACGTCGCGTCCGGCGGAAACGCCAGACCGGGCTGGGCTTCCCGCGCCGCCTGGATCCGCAGCAGCTCCGCCGCGAGGTCGATGGTCGCGCGCTCGGCGGCCTGGCGGGCCTTTTCCCAGCGTCCCGAGCCGATCCGGCCCAGCTGCGGCCGCGTCTTGCCCAACCCGACGTAGCGGCTGATGAGGTGCGATTCCTGCAGCGGGACGTGGAGCGTGACGTGGTCGTCGAACTCCAGCGAGATGACCTCGCGCAGGCCTTGGGCCGTGTCGAGCTTCGTCAGGCCGCGGTAGAGCGCGATGCCATGCTGGAGGTGCACCACGAAGTCACCTTCGACGAGCTCCGAGAAGTCGAGCAGCTGGTCGATTTGCGCGCGCTGGGCGACACTCCGCGGGTTCAGCACGGGGCGCCGGGCGCGCCGGCGGCCGAAGACTTCGGTCTCGGTCACCACGACCAGGCCCGCCGCGCCGGGCGGAATCGCCGGCCAGGCAAGCGCCGGTTGGCCGGCGCCGAAGGTGACCCGGAATCCCTCGTTGAGGGCGCCGCGCAGGTGGCGGGGTCGGATGGCCTTCAGCGCGGGATCCTCGGCGAGGATTTCCTGGATGCGCTGTTCCTCGCCCTCCTTCGAGGCGACGAGGTCGACGGCGTAACCGGCCTTCCGCCATCCGGCCAGCGCCCGCAGGAAGTCGCGGCGCGCATCCTCCTCGACCTGCAGCCGTTCCTGGGCGACGAGCGCATCGTCGGGATAGCGCCGATGGTGGGCGAGACTCTCCGTGTTCCAGGTCGCCTCCTCCGCGCCGTCATCCAGGAGCGCGCTCGCCTCATCGAGATCGCCGAGGCCGAACAGCGCCGCGCAGCCGGCCAACAGCGGCGTCAGCCCGTCGGCGCCCGCGCGCGCAAAGGCGCTGAATTCCTCGTCGAGCGCGGCCGGCTCGATGAGCGCCACCTGTGTGCTGGGCGAAAGGTAGTCGGCCAGCCCGGTGGTTGAATCGGCCAGCTTCACCCGCGGCGAGGCCGAGATCGTGATGCGCCCGACCGTGGCGCCGGAGCGCTGCGTGACCGGGTCGAACTCGCGGATGTCCTCCAGCACGTCGCCGAAGAAATCGAGGCGATAGGGCTGGTTGGCCGTGACCGGATAGACGTCGATGATGCCGCCGCGGATCGCGTAGGCCCCGGGCGCCTCGCAGACGGCCTCGGAGTCGTAGTCGAGCTGGCGGAGCTGCTCGAGCAGGCCTTGGAACGACTGGGCCTGGCCGCGCTCCAGCGTGAGTTCGCGCGTGGAGAATTCCTCCAGCGCCGGCACGGGCTGCAGGAGCGCCGCCGGCGTGGTCACGACCAGCAGCGTGTCGGGGGTGCGGGCGAGTGCGCGGGTGGCGCGAAGGCGGGACAGGACCGTGAGCCGGTCGCTGGAAGCTGCGAACGCCTCGCGCATGTCGCGGCTGTCCGGCATCGACTCGGGAAACACGAGGGCCTGCAGCGGGCGCGGGTCGCCGGCCGCGCGGTGGAAGAACAGCACGTCCTCCGCCAGGTGTTCCGCCGTTTTGAGGTCCTCGGCCACGACCAACCAGACCGGAGCCGGATGGCGCCGGAGCAGCTCCGCCAGCACCGCGCCGCGGGCGGGCGGGCAGACGCCGGTCAGCTTGTGGCGGGGAATCGTGGGCGGCATGGCGGCGGAAGGAACACTAGGAGCGAGCCGGCTGCCGGGCGCAAACCTAAGCGCCGATATCGGTTTACCACGAAGGACACCAAGGGCCCGAAGCCGGATCTGCAGGCCTCCACTTCGGGTTCTTCGCGCCCTTCGTGGCCAACATGGGCCGGTCAGACGACCGGTGGCCGTCGCCAATCGGTCCGCGTTTCCGGGGAAACACGGTCACACCTTGGGCAAGGTCGCGAGCGCGGCGCGGGCGGCGGCCTCCTCGGCGAGCTTTTTTGACGTGCCGCGGCCGGTGCCGGCGGGGCGGGAGAGGATGTACACGGTCACCTCGTACTCGCGGGCGTGGTCGGCTCCCTCGGTGCGGGTGACCTCGTAGCGGAGGGCGTCGTTGCCGTGCATGGGCTGGATGAGTTCCTGCAGGCGTCCCTTCGGGTTGTCGGTGGTCTCCTGCGCGAGCCGGTCCGCGAGGTCGCCGTAGAGGCCGAGCACGACGCGGCGCGCCGTGGCGAGGTCGCTGTCCAGGTAGAGCGCGCCGATCAGCGCCTCGAGCGCATCCTCGAGCGCCGACGCCCGCAGGCGCCCGCCGCCCGACTCCTCGCTTGCTCCGAGCCGCAGCGCGGTCTCGATCCCGAGCTCGCGCGCCAGCTGCGCCAGGAACGTTCCCTTGGTCAGGGAGGCGCGGCGCTGGCTGAGCACCCCCTCGCGCTCGGCGGGATAGAGCTGGAACAGCGCCTCCGTCAGCACCAGCTGCAGCACGGCGTCGCCGAGGAACTCGAGCCGCTGGTAGCTTTCGCCCTCGTCGGGATGCTCCTGCAGCCACGACGGGTGGGTCACGGCGCGCTCGAGCAGGTTCACGTCGCGAAAGACGTAACCGAGGCGGGCCTGCAGGGGCGGAAGGGCTTCGCGGCTCATGAGCTGGCGCTGGCGTAGCGGCGGAGGCCGAGGTGGAAAATGATCACGGCGGCGGAAAACCACAGCGCGGCCGCCCCGGCGATGGCCAGCACCCACCCCGGCTGGAAGCCGTGCAGGATGGTGCGGGCCGGGGCGTTGCTCACCACGACGACCGGCACCAGCCAGACGAAGACCAGGCTGGCGAGGCCCTTGAACGCCTCGCGCGGGAGCCGCGAGAACTCGGCCAGCGTGAAATAGATGCCCTCGACGCCCTGCGCGCTCGTCATCCAGAACGCGAGCGAGACCGAGATCACGAGGATGCTGTAGTGGATCACGAGCCCGCAGAGGATCATCGCGGCGTACAGCGCCAGGTCGACCGCGGTCGGGTGCAGGTTGAGCCGGTGCGCCGCATAGGCGACGACGCCCATCGCGACGAAGGAGTTCACCAGGCCGTCCGGGTCGAGCTTCCGGGTCGTGGCCATGAACAGGATGTTGCCGGGCTGGGCCAGGAAAAAGTCGAAGTAGCCGCTGCGGATGTTGCGGCCCATCTCGAAGATGCTGCTCCAGAAGAACCCCATCAGGAACCGCTGCACCAGCAGCGCGGTGCCGACCAGCAGCAGCATCTCGTACTTGCTCCAGCCTGCGATCGACGACGTGTGGTCGTAGATCACCGCGATCAGGAGTAGGTTCACGCTCATCCAGAACAGCTCGACGAGGGACCACACGAAGAAGTCCATGCGGAACATCAGCGTCCGGATGATCGAGTAGCGGGCGCTGGCGAACCAGATCTGGAGGAAGCGGGGCATGCTTATTCCTGGTAGTTGGTAGGTAGTAGTTGGCAGCTGGTAGAGCTGCCTTGAAAACGGCAGATTGAAGCGAGGCGATGGAAGATGAAGGCGGAAGGAAAGGATGCTAAATTCTAGCTACTATCTACGAGCTACTCCGCGTTCGGCGGCGCTAGCCGCCGACGGCGGTGTGGCGGCGGAGGCCGCGGGTCCAGAGGAGTTGGTTGACGGACAGCAGGATCACCACCCAGCCGAACTGGATGGCCAGGCCCTGCGCCACGGCGCCGGGGTCGTTCAGGCGGCCGGTGAAGATCGCGACGGGGAAATAGGTCTGGTAGTAGAACGGCAGGAACTGGGCCGCTCGGTAGATGCCGCCCGGCAGGAGATCGAGGGGGAACATCTGCCCGCCGAGGATCGACTCCACGGCCATCGAGAGAATGACGAAACCCTGGATCTCCAGGAACCAAAACGTCAGCATGCCGAAACAGTACGCGATGCTGAACTGGATCAGCGCCGACTGGACCATGGCCACGAGCCCGAGCGGCAGTCGCCACAGGTCCGACGGGAGCGTCAGGTAGTCGTGCAGCAGCGGCACGGCCACGAGCAGCGGCAGCAGGATGAGGAGGCCTGTGACCAGCCGCGCCGCGACGAAGATGCTGAAGCGATAGAGGAAATAATTGATCGGCTTCAGGAGGAACTGGTTGATCAGGCCATTCCGGATCTCCTCGCTGATCTGGTAGTCCTCGTTGAAGGCGCCCACGAAAAACTGCATGACCAGCATCACGAGGAAGTAGGTGAGGGTCTGCCCGAAGCTGAACCCGCCGATGGCCTTCGTGCCGCTGTATGCCGCGCCCCAGAGGATGAACACGACGGCTAGGTGGAAGAGGGAGAAGAATCCCCGCACCGCAAAATTCCACCGGTACACCAGGTTGCTCTGGAGTCCGACGAGGAACGAGTGGGCGTACTTGCGCATGGTTTTTGAGAGTAGCGAGTAGCGGGTAGGATTCGAGCAGCGCGCGGCGAATGCTCGCTACGCGCTACTCGTTACCGGCTACCAGCGCGAAGCGCTCCATGACTTCCTTCGCGAGGGCGCGGTAGGCGAGAGCGCCGGGGCCGTGCGGGTCGTAGGCGAAGATCGGCTTGCCGAAGCTCGGGGCCTCGCTGAGGCGGACAGTGCGCGGGATGACGGTGTTGAAGATCTTGTCCGGGAGGTGCTGGCGCACCTCGTCGACCACCTGCTTGGCGAGATTGGTGCGGCCGTCGAACATGGTCATGACGATGCCGCCGAGCGTGAGGCTGTCGTTGAGATGGGCGGTCTTGAGCCGGTCGACGTTGCGGAGGATTTGGCCAAGGCCCTCGAGGGCCATGTACTCGCACTGGAGCGTGATGAGCAACTGGTCGGCGGCGGCGAGGCTGTTCATCGACAGCATGCCGAGCGCGGGCGGGCAGTCGATGATCACGGCCCGGTAGCCCTGCGAGGCGCGCAGCGGCTCGAGCACGCCGCGCAGCTTCATCAGGTAGTTCTCCATCTGCGCGAGCTCGATCTCCGCGGCCGCCAGGTCCTCCTCGGCCGGCACGAGCGCGAGATGCTCGTACGCGGTCGGCGTGATCATCTCGAAGACCGAGCCCTCGCCGTGGAGCGGACCGTAAAGGCTCTTGCCGGCCTGTTTCTCGACGCCGAGCGCGCTGGTGGCGTTCGCCTGCGGGTCAAGGTCGACCAGGAGCGTGTGGATCTTCTTCTCCGCCAGGGCGGCCGCAAGGTTGACCGCGGTGGTGGTCTTGCCGACGCCGCCCTTCTGGTTGGCGATGGTGAAAACGGTGGTGGCCATGAATCCCGCCGAGTAAGGGCGAAACCGCCCCCTCCGCAAGCCAAGCCGCGCGCTTCGCGCGCGGCCGCAGCTGGGAGATCGGAGCTGGGAGATGGAATACCGGGCGGACTCAGCGGCCTTCCATCTCCCGACTCCGAATCGCGCGGGCCGAGGGCCGCGCTATTCCCCGACGAGGTGCTCGATCTCCTCGCGGGAGAGCGTCTGCATGTCGATCTCCTTCTTGATCGCGCCGAGGCTCACGAGGCACTCGGTGAAGAGCTCGCGCGTCCGGAGCTCGAGCGCCTTGGCGTCGAGGTTCGTCATGACCTCGATGATGCGGGTGCCCTTGCGGACGTGCGTGCGCTCGTCGGCGCGGATGTAGTCGGAGATGTGGCGCAGCAGCTCGTCGTTGCGGGCGGCGGCCGTGTCGATGAGGTCGTTGATGGTCTTGAGCACGCCGACCTCGCCGAAGAGGTTGATCTCGGCCATCGCGAAGGCCGGGTCCATCGGACCGCGGCAGGTCGAGCTGGTGAGCCGGTTGCGCAGCTCGAACGGGTCGTAGCCCGACGCGAGCATGGCGCGGTGGCCGATCTCGGTGTGGCGCGCCTCGTCCCACGTGATGCGGGCCAGGTCGTACTCGGCGTTGAAGTCCTTGAAGCGGATGTCCCACACGAACGTGCCGAAGGCCTCGATGGCGTCGACCTCGTCGCGCTGGGTGCGGATGAACCGCAGGCGCAGCGCCTCGTAGGACTCCTTGTCGTAGCGCTGGTCGCCGTCGGCCTTCTCGTAGTCGCCGGTGTGGCGGAACGTGTCAAAGCGGACGTCGCGCAGCGGCACCGTGCCGCGCTGGTAGGGCTTCGCGTCGATCCGGAGCGGGGCGGGCGCCTCACCGCGCGGGTCGGCGCCGGTGACGCCGCCGATGGAGGCGAGCAGGCGCGTCAGGTGCCAGCGCCAGGTGGCGAGGCCGGCCTCCTCGACACCGCCGGCCACGTAGGCATCGATGGCCGCGTCCGCCCACTCGAGCATCGGCTCGTAGTCGACGAGGATGCGGCGGAGGCAGCGGATCGACGGGGTGTCGGTGACCTGGTCGGTGTCGTCGATGTGGTGCCGGTAGGCGGTCGCGAGCGCGCGGCCCAGGACCTGGTGGACTCCGACCAGGAGCTCCGCGGCGGAGTTCGCGCTGAGCATCTCGTCGATGAAGCGGTCGACCTCGGCGTCCCGGTGCGCGTCGATCGCCGGCGGACGCATCTCCTGCTCGGTGAGGCGCTCGCGCAGCAGGCGGGCGGCGTCGGCGTGGTAGAAGATGTGGCGGCCGGTCTCGAGCTTCACCTCGTACTCCGGGATCGAGAGCGTCCAGGACCCGAGGGCGTGCATCAGGCGCCGTTCGAGGTAAAAGAAGCGCAGCAGGCGACGGCTGTTCTCCTTCACGGTGAACTTGCCGCCGAGCTGGCGGCGGTCGACCGGGAAGCGGTACGGATAGCGGGCGCGGCGCTCGGCGGCGGCCTCGCGCTGGCCGGCAAGGCTCTGCGCGGCGATGGTGGTCTTCGGCGCGTTGGCGCCATGATGGTCTTCAGGGAGTTTCATGGGTGAGGTTCAGGAGGAAAACGGGCGAAAGCCGGGTCCGCAGGGGTGGCGGCGGGGCACGGCCCAATCTAGCCGGAAACCCGCGGGCCGGCGTTCAGGATCTTGCGGCCAAAGGTGCAGGAAATTATGCGGGGCCGGAAGATGCTGCATCACTTGATTCCGGATTCCGGAATTCGGATTCCGGAAGCTCTTGTCCTCCGAGTCGCCGTTTCCCGGCGCGTTCTGGGCGAGATCACTCCGTCCGGCGTTCGCCCGAGATCCCGCGAAGGCGCTCAGCCTTTCACCGCGCCGCTGGTCAGGCCGGAGATGAAGTCGCGCTGGAGGAAGAGGAAGAGGCTCATCACTGGGGCGATGGCGACCAGCGTGCCGGCCATGATCAGGCCGTATTCGCCGCCATACAAGCCGCGCAGGTTGTAAATCGCGACCGAGAGCGGGTAGCGGTCGGGGGTCTGGAGCATGATCTGCGGGCCGATGAAATTGTTCCAGGTCCCGATGAACGCCAGCGCGAGGAACGTTCCCACCATGGGCCGCACGAGTGGCAGGACCACCGTGGTGAAGATCCGGATCTCGCCACAGCCGTCGAGGCGCGCCGACTCGATCAGCTCGGTGGGCACGCTGTTGAGCATGGCCTGCCGGAAGAGGTAGAGGCCGAAGGCCGGCGCGACCCCGGGCAGGATGATGGCGGCGTAGGTGTCGAGCAGGCCCAGGTGGAAGGTGGTCTCGAAGCCCGGTCCCAGCAGAAGCGCGCCCGGCAGCACGACGGTGCCGAGGATGGCGGTCGTGACAAACTCGCGGCCGCGGAAGCGGAACTTGGCCAGCGCGTAGCCGCCCGCCGCGCAGCAGAACGTCGCCAGCACGCTGGTCACGGACGCGAGGAAGAGCGAATGCAGCAGGGCCGCGCCCATCGGGAACCGGGAGAACAGGCGGAAGAAATTCTCGGTGGTCAGCCGGTGCCAGGCGACGCCCAGGAACCCGGGGCCCGTCGGCAGGAACTGTGCCGCGGCGATGTCGCCGGGCTGCTTGAAGGCCGCGCAGAGCATCCACGCAAACGGCAGGAGCGTGAGCACCGTGAACCCGAGGAGCGCGGCCGGGACGATCAGGCGGGCGAGACGGGAGGCGGTCATGCGGAATAGTCCTCGCTGCGGCTGAGGCGGCGGTGGAGCAGGGCGAGCCCCACGAGCGTGAGGGTCAGGATCCAGCCGATCGCGCTGGCGTAGCCCAGGTTGCCGCTGATGAACCCGGTCTGGTACAGGTAGGTCACGACGGTGAGCGCCTGGCTGTTGGGGCCGTTGCCCGCGGTGTCGTTGTAGAGGATGAACGGCAGCTCGAAGAGCTGCAGGCCGGAGGTCACCGTAAGGAGGATCAGGATGTTCAGCACGGGCCGGATCTCCGGCAGCGTGACGTGCCAGAAGCGGTGCCAGGGCCCGGCGCCGTCGATCGCCGCGGCGTCGAGGAGCTCGCGGGAGACGTTCTGGAGCGCGGCGAGGAGGTAGGCCAGGTTGAAGCCGGTGGACAGCCACACCGACGCGGCGATGAGCGAGGTCATCACGTACTGGTCGAGCCACGGAAAGTCGGGGTCCCAGCGCAGGAACAGCGCGTGCAGGGCGTGGTTGACAAGGCCGATGCGCTTCTCCAGCAGCAGGGCGAAGAGCGTGCTGACGAAGACGGCGCCGACGACGTAGGGCGAGAAGAACACCAGCCGGAACAGGGCGCGCCCGCGGAGCCCGGGGCGGTTGAGGAGCAGCGCGAGGCCCAGCGCCACGGGGATCTGGACCAGGAGGATGCCGCCCGCGAACCACAGGGTGTTGCCCACCGCGGTCCAGAACCAAGGGTCTTGCCAGACGCCGCGGAAATTGAGGAAGCCGACAAACACACGCGTCCGCGGCCCGTACGTCTGCTCGAACGCCAGCACCAGCGAGCGCAGCAGCGGCCAGCCGATGAAGGTGGTGAACAGCCCGAGGAATGGCGCCAGGAACAGCCACGGGACCCACGCGGGATGCGGACGGTAGGATTTCATCGGGCGGGGCGTGCGAGGAAGGTGTTGCGGCGCATCTGGGCCTGCAGGTCGCGCTGGGCGGCGGCGAGCAGGGCGCGGGCCCGCGGCAGCAGCCGGGCGGGTTCCGCGATGCCCTCCCGGTCCGCGAGGGTCGCCAGCTGGTTGGCGATGTTGCCGAGGTAGGTGGTGGCCTGCGTGTAGTAGGGCGACGACGGGCGCAGCGGCACCTCCGGGGCGAGGCGAAGGTACAGGCGGCCGACCGGCTGGCCGCAGAAGAACGGGCTGGGTTCGTCGAACACCGGCTGGTTCCAGTTCGCCTTGACCGGCGTCACGATGCCGCGGTCGCGGAACAGGTGCTCCGCGCCCACGGGCGAAAGGTAGAGTTCCTTCAGGGCCGCCCAGGCCAGGTCGACATCCGGCGTGGAGCGCGCGATGCCCATCATCGTCCCGCCCTGCACCGACGTGCGGCGCCCGCCGGGCTTCCACGCCGGCAGCGGCATCAGCTTGAACCGGCCCGCCATGTCCGGGAGGGTCGTGGTCATCGAGCCGGCGAAGAAATCGGGCGCGATGATGCCGATGACGAAGCCGCTGTGCAGGAGCTGCTGCCCGGAGACCGTGCCGAAGTTGGCGTCGCCAATCACGCGTGCCGGGCCCGCGAACCAGGTGGCCAGCCGCGCCAGGATCTCGGCGTTGATCTCGGAGTCGAGCTCGGCGCTACCGTCGGCGGTGAAGAACGTGCCGCCGGCCTGGAGCAGGATGACCTCGGCGGTGGAGGGATTGGCGTAGGTGCCGTTCAGGGGGTAGCAGTCGATCCGGCCGTCGCCGTCCAGGTCGCGCATCAGCGGCCGCATGGCGCGGAAGTAGTCGTCCCAGGTCTCGATGCGGGTGACGTCGATGCCGGCCGCCTCGACGAGGTCGGAGCGGTAGGCGAGCATCACCGGGTGGACGTCGTGGGGCAGGCCGAAGATGTGGCCGCGGGTGGTCCAGGGGCTGAACGAGGCCGCGTTGATCTGGTCGAGCAGCCCCTCGCGCTGGAGGCGGTCGGTCAGGTCGACGAAGCCGATCTCGTCCACGGGGCCGGCGAACACCGGGCCGGTCAGCGTGCGCTCGATTTCGAGCAGGTCGGCCACGGGGGTGCCGGCGAGGAAGCCCGACATCATCCGGGTCTGGAGGGCGGAGCCGGTGAGGACGTTGAGCGCGAGCGGATGATCGGGATGGCGCCGGTTCCAGCCGGGCACCAGCAGGCGGTAGACGTCGACATGGCCGGGATCAAACGCCCAGACCTGCAGCCCGGCGGGCCGCGGGATCCGCTCGAACAGCATGGCCGCCGAGGTGAGCACGGCCAGGGCCAGCATCACGCCCAGTCCGGTCCGGGGCAGGCGGCGGCGAAGGCGGCGGAGGCTCATCGGGCGGCGGCGCGGTTCAGCCCTTCACCGCGCCGCTCGTCAGGCCGGAGATGAACTCGCGCTGGAGGAGGAGGAAGAGGCACATGACCGGGGCGATCGAGACGAGGGTGCCGGCGAGGACCAGGCCGTAGTCGTTCCAGTCGAGATTCCGCAGCATGGCGAGCGTGGTGGAGAGCGGGTAGCGGTCCGGCGACTGGAGCACCACCTGCGGCGTCAGGAAGTCGTTCCAGACGCCGAGGAAGGTGATCATGAGGAAGGCCCCGACCATCGGGCGCACGAGCGGGAACACGAGGGTGAAGAAGATCCGGAACTCGCCGGCGCCGTCGATGCGGGCGGCGTCGATCAGCTCCGACGGCACGGCGTTGAGCATCGCCTGGCGGAAGAGGAACACGCCGAAGGCCGGCGCGAGGCCCGGCATGATCAGCCCGGTGTAGGTGTCGAGCAGGCCCAGCTTCCAGAGGTTCTGGAAGCCCGGCGCGATGAGCAGCGGCGCCGGGATGATCAGCGCCCCGAGCACCAGGCGAATGAGCGCCTCGCGGCCCCGGAACTCGAACTTCGACAGCGCATAGCCGCCCATCGCCGAGAAGAGCGTGGCGAAGATGCTGCCGACCGACGCGAGGAACGCCGAGTTCAGCAGGGCGCGGGCCATGGGCAGCTCGACGAACAGGCGGCGGTAGTTCGCCAGCGTGAGACGGTCCCAGCCCACGCCCAGCCAGCCATCGCCGTCCGGCAGGAACAGGGTGTTCACGAAATCCGCCTTGGTCTTGAGGGTCGACGCCAGCATGAAGGCGAACGGCGTGAGCATCAGGCCGGCGAAGAGCACCAGCAGCGCGTAGACGACGGCGAGGGTGAGGCGGCGGCGCATGGCTCAGTCCTCGAGTTGGCGCCGGGCGAGGCGGCGCTGGAGGAAGGCGATCGCCATGAGGAACAGGGCCAGCACCCAGCCGATGGCGCTCGCGTAGCCAAGGTCGCCGGTGGTGAATCCCATCTGGTACAGGTACATCACGATCGAAAAGCCCCGCCCGCCCGCGCTGCCGGAGTCGCCCAGCATCAGGTACGAGAGCTCGAACAGCTGCATGCACCCGACGAAGGACAGCAGCGACATGAGCCCGAGCACCGGCCGGATTTCCGGCAGGACCACGTGCCAGAACCGCTGCAGCGGGCCGGCACCGTCCATCTGCGCGGCCTCCAGCAGCTCGGCCGGGACGTGCTGCAGCGCCGCGAGGAAGTACACCATCATGAGCCCCGCGCCGGTCCACACCGCGGCCAGCACCAGCGCGGTCATGGTGTACGTCTCGAACCAAGGGAAATCCAGGCTCCACGCCGGCCACAGCGCGTGCAGCCAGATGTTCACCAGCCCGGTGCGCTTCTCGAACATCGGCAGGAAGAGCATGGCCACGAACACGAGGCCGACGAGGGACGGTGAAAAGAAGATGAGGCGGAAGCCGGCCCGGCCGCGGAGGTTCGGGCGGTTCAGGAGCAGCGCCAGGCACAGGGCGACCGGCACCTGCAGGCCGACGGTCCAGAGGGTGAACTGCAGGGTGTTCGTCACGGCGTGCCAGAATAGCGGGTCGGTCGCCAGGTAGCGGAAGTTCTTCAGGCCGACGAACACCGTCGTCTGCGGGCCGTAGGTCTGCTCGAACGCCAGCTGCAGCGAGCGGAGGAGCGGCCAGGCCGTGAACACCGCGAAGAGGACCACGAACGGCGCGATGAACGCCCACGGGGCCCAGCGGGGATGCGGCCGGTAGGAGGTCATGGCGAGACCAGCGCGGCGTTGCGCTCGACCTGGCGGCGGAAGCGGACCTGCGCCTCGGCCAGCAGCTCGTGCGCCTTCGGCTGCAGCGAG
>JAFEGX010000054.1 GCA_018239675.1 Verrucomicrobiota bacterium | reverse complement strand
TTAACCACTAATTTTCGCTAATTGTCGCTAATCTTTTTGGGGGCGAATGAATCGTTTCCACTGGAGCCGATCGCGGCTTCCGAAATTCACCAGATAGCCTACGCGCTTTCGAGTAGCCTTCAGGTAATTAAATAACTGTGCCTCGTGTTCGGGTACGATGGCGGTGGCCGCCTTAAGCTCGACGATGATTTGGTCGCCGATGATGAGGTCGGGGCGAAGCCGCTTGTTCAGAGGTTGCCCCCGGTATTCGAGAATCACCTCGGACTGTGCAACATGAGCGATGCTTCGGGAGACTAGTTCACGCCCAAGGGCCTCCTGATAGATATCCTCGGTGAAACCGACTCCGAGCTCGTTATAAACGGCAAATGCCGCCGCCATGAAATCGTACCCCAGTTGCTCCGCCAATGAGTCCGCCATTAGCGGAAATTAGCGCACATTAGCGGTTACCCAACCACGAACCCGATCACAGGCTAGCTGACGTATTTCTGGACGATGGGGATGCGGCGGCCGACGCCGAAGGCGAGGGGGGTGATCTTCAGGCCGGGGGCGGCTTGCTTCCGCTTGTACTCGTTCAGGTCGACCTTGCGGACCACGTCCTTTACCACGGCTTCGCCGAACCCCTGCGCCACGAGATCGCGGCTCGAGAGGCCCTCCTCCACGTAGCCGTGCAGGATTTGGTCGAGCACGTCGTACGGCGGGAGGCTGTCCTGGTCCGTCTGGCCCGGCCGCAGCTCGGCGCTCGGGGCCTTGTCGATCGTGTTCCGGGGAATGATCTCGCCGTGCCGGTTGATCCAGCGCGACAGGGCGTAGATCTGGGTCTTGAAGACGTCCGAGATGACCGCGAGCCCGCCGCACATGTCGCCATAGAGCGTGCAGTAGCCCACCGCGACCTCGCTCTTGTTGCCGGTCGTCAGGAGGAGGGCGCCGTACTTGTTCGACAGGGCCATCATCAGCACGCCGCGGATGCGCGCCTGGATGTTTTCCTCGGTCACGTCGCGGGGTCGGCCGGTGAACAGCGGCTGCAGCGACTGCTCGGTGGCGGCGACGGCGTCCGCGATCGCGATCGTCTCGAACCGGATGCCCAGGTTCTGGGCGAGGATGCGGGCGTCGTCCCGGGAATGCTGGGACGAGATCGCCGACGGCAGTGAAACGCCGATGATGTTGTCCCGCCCGAGGGCGTCCGCCGCGATGACCGCGACCAGGGCCGAATCAATGCCGCCGGAGAGCGCGATCAGCGCGCGCTTGAAGCCGCTCTTGTGGGCGTAGTCGCGCAGGCCGAGGACCAGGGCCTCGTACATGTCCTTCAGCTCGTCCTGCGCGAACGAGGGATGCAGCGTCGCGGGTCCGCCCAACGTGACCACCTGCAGCGCCTCCGCGAATGCCGGCAGGCCCGCCACCGTCCGTCCGTCCGCGTCACAGACCAGGCTGCGGCCGTCGAAGATGAGTTCGTCATTGCCGCCCACCGCATTGACGTACGCGACCGGGCACCGAAGCGAGCGGGCCGCCGCGGCGACCAGCTTCTCGCGCACGCTGTCCTTGTCGTAGTGCCACGGGCTCGCCGAGAGATTCACCATCAGGTCGCAGCGCTGGCTCGCCAGCTGCTCCAGCGGGAGGTGGCCGCGATACAGCTGGCGGGTGCTGATCATCGGGTGGGTCCAGATGTCCTCGCAGATCGTGATGCCGATCCGCTGGCCCAGATGCTCCACCACGGTGGGCAGCGCGGCCGGCTCAAAATAGCGGTCCTCGTCGAACACATCGTACGTCGGCAGCAGGCACTTCCGGGCCATGGTCCGGACCTGGCCCCGATGACAGAAGGCGGCGGAATTGAAGAACGGCCGCCCGCTGCCGGACAGGTTGGCCTCGACCGTGCCAATAAGCGCCGGCACGTCGCCGATCGCGGCCGCAATCTGGGTGAGCGAGTCCGTCACGTCGGGGACAAAACGGCGCTTGAACAGCAGATCCCGCGGCGGGTACCCGCTGACTGCCAGCTCGGGGAACACGACCAGCTCGGCGCCCTGGGCCACGAGGGTGGCATAGGCGTCGAGGATGCGACGACGGTTGCCGGCGAGGTCGCCGACGATCGGGTTGAGCTGGGCTAGGCCGAGACGCATGGTAGGGCTGAGGAGGGGGCAAGGTGGACGGGTTTGGGGTGGGTGACAAACTGGGAAATGGGGAAATTGGAAAAGGTGGAAATTGGGAAATCGGGAAATTGAGAAACGGGGGGAGCGGGGTGAAGGCCGGGCTTGCGGGGGAGGGGGGGGGCGCCTTTTGCTCCGCCCTTCATGGCCACCCGACTCATCCTGGCTTCCGCCTCCCCGCGCCGCCGCGAGCTGCTCGCGGGGCTGGGCGGTCGGTTCGAAGTGGTCGTGGCTGACGTGACCGAGCACGAGCATCCCGAGGCCGAGCCGCGTTCCATGGTGGCGCACAACGCCGCGCTCAAGGCCGACTGGGTGGCGGAGCGCCATCCCGACGCCTGGGTGCTCGGCGCCGACACCACCGTCTTCATCGACCAGCGGGTCCTCAACAAGCCCCGTGACCTCGCCGAGGCGCGAACGATGCTGAAGCAGCTCGCGGGGCGAACCCACACAGTTTTCACCGGCGTGGCGCTGCGGCACCGGCGGACGGGCGTGGTCGAGGACCAGGGCGTGACGAGCCTTGTGACCTTCAAGGCGTTCGACGACACCGTGATCGACGCCTACTTCCGGATCGTGAACCCACTCGACAAGGCCGGGGCGTACGGAATCCAGGAGGGTCGGGAGCTGATTATTGCTGGCTGGGAGGGGTCGTTCACGAATATCATGGGCCTGCCGATGGAAGCGACGAAACAAATTTTGACGCAACGGGGTCTGGTAGGCTGACTTCCTTTATCTCCGGGATTATTCATCCATGAGCCAGACGATCGTCTCCCCCCCGCTGACCGTGACGCTGCGCCGCGGCCTTGTCCGGATGTGGGACGATCCGGACTCGCGCGGCGTCCTCGTCGGCCTGGCGGGCGTGATCCTGGTCCACCTGCTCCTCTGGTTGCTCGCGCCGCAGCTCCTGCGGACCGACCCGTCAATGACGGTCCTGCGGCCGCATTCCTCGACCAAGCAGTTCAACATCGAGATCGTGCCCGAGACCTTCGCCCGCAAGCCGCCGGCGCCGAAGCTCCCGAGCAAGTTCGTCGAGACGAATCCGGACGCCCCGGACAACGTGCCCGACAAGACCGAGAATTTCGCCGCGCAGAACCAGCAGGCGGCCCAGGAGAAGCCCACGCCCAACGGCACCAGCGACCGTCCGGCTTTGGAGGGCCAGAAGGACATCCATTCGACGCAGATTGTCTCGGGCCAGCTGGTGAAGCAGATGGAGCAGACGCCGATCGCCCCGACAATCGACCAGCAGCAGCAGCCGAGCCGGATCATGAGTTCACGGCCAGAGCAGAATCCGCTGCCGGGTGTCGAGAAACGGATCGGCGATGACGCCAACTCGATCGGCACGAACATCGCCAAGTTCGCCGAGGCGGCGAAAAACATCCCACAAAAGGTCGAGGGCCGGAAGGATGTCCCGCTCATCGAGGGCGCCGAGTCGATGCAAATGCCGATTGACCCGCGGCATCCTCGCCCGCGACCGCAGATCGTGCGCACCCAGCAGGTCCGGCCCGCGATTTTCGAGGAAAACAAGTTCGGCACGGCCAACGTCGGCATCATCGGCGTCAGCGCCAAGTTCAGCCGCTACGGGCTCTATCTCCAGAAGCTCATCGACACGGTGCAGATCACCTGGGACACCATCAACCGCGACAGCCGGCTTTATCCGCCCTCGGGCAGCACGGTGGTCGTGACCTTCATCCTGAACTCCGAGGGCAAGGTGTCGCGGATCGTGAATGTCGACAGCAAGGCAACCGACCAGGCCGCGCGCACCTGCACGACGGCAATCACCCGGCCTTCGCCGTATGGGCCGTGGACCGACGACATGAAAGCGCTCCTCGGCGACGAGCAGCAACTGGTGTTCTACTTCTACTACCAGTGAGCATCATCCGGGAAAATCCGGCCGATGGTTTCTCTGCCCCGATTTCCGCTGACCCGCGAGCCGGACATGGCGACTTCCGCGCAGTTTGACGCACTTTGGGCCGCGCTGCCACTGGGCCGGGGCGTGAGCCTGGTCAGCCATGATTCGAACGGCCTGGCGGCGCTCAACAAGCCGGCGGGCGTGCTCTCCCATCCGAATGCCGGCGGTGACGAGCCGCGCTCACTGCTTACCGTGCGCTATCACCTCGACGGCGAGTACTACGAGTGGACGCCGGCGTCTGGCGCCGCGCCCCAGCGCCTGTGGCTGCTCAATCGTCTCGATTCCGCCACGTCCGGGGTGATCCTCGTGGCGGCCGACGAGGAACTCGCGCGGGAGATCCGGGCGCACTTCAAGCGCCGCCAGGTAAACAAGACCTACCACGCGCTGGTGTTTGGCTCGCCGCACCAGCGGAGCGAGCTCTGGAAAGACATGATCGCCACGACCCGGCAGGGGGCGCAGGTGCGCTCGGTGGCTGGGGTGGGGCGGGTGCCCGCCGAATGCCGGATGACCCTCGTCCGCCGCGGTGCCGGCGACGCGCGGGTGAGCCTGCTGCGGCTGGAACCGCAAACCGGCCGGAGTCACCAGCTGCGGGTGCAATGCGCGAAGCGGCAACTGCCGATTGTCGGTGACCAGACCTACGGCGATTTTCCGGCCAACCGTGCGTTCGCAAAGCTGCACCGGAACAAGCGCCTGTTTCTGCACTCGCTCAGCACGCGGTTCGAGTACGAGTTCCGGGGCCGGACGTTCAGTTTCTCGGCCGAGGCCCCTCTGCCGGAGGAGTTCCTCGCGCCGCTCTAAGCCGGTTGCGGGCGCATACGGAAGGTTGACAAGGAGCTGCCGGCCGGGCACCCATCCCCTCCGTGATCCGCGCGGTGTACTTTTACTTTAGCTTTGGTTTCTGGGGCTACTTTACCCGGAAACACGCCGGCGGCTGTCGCGAAACCTGAACCCACCCTCCA
>JAFEGX010000053.1 GCA_018239675.1 Verrucomicrobiota bacterium | reverse complement strand
GGAAAAGTAGCGCTCCGCGCTACTTTTCCGTCATGTGGTAAACCCCATCCCAGTCCGCCGGCGGCGGCTCGGCCTTGTAGCCTTCGGTGATGTGGATGTAGACGAGCGACGGATTGCTCTTCACGCCGGGAGTCTTGCCGGGCTGGTTTGGCTCAAGGTTGAGGCTCTGCTTGAACAGCTCGATGGCTCCGTCCCAGTCGCGGGCATAGTGCTTGGCCAGGCCCTGCTCGAACAGCGCGATGCATTCGCGGGCCCCTTCCGGGAGGCTCTCCTTGAGCCCGACAATCTCGTAGATCGGCACGGGCTGCGTGCGGCCCTTCACCACGATGCGGCCGAGCGCGCGGAACACCACCCGGTCGCCGCCATGCTGCTCGCACGCCTGCTTGGTTGACTCCGTGCACATGGTGTAGACGCCCCAGGACTTCGCGCCGCTCTCCATCCGGGCGGCGAGGTTCACGTTGTCGCCCATCATCGTGTAGTTGAACCGCGTGCGGCTGCCCATGTTCCCGATCATGCAGACGCCCGTGTTCAGGCCGATGCGCGACTGCATTTCCCAGACGATCTTCGGCCACTTTTCGCCCTCGGACGCCCACTTCTCGCGCAGCGCCCGGAGCTGCTGGTGCACGAGCTGCGTCGCCACGCAGGCGCGGAAGGCGTGGTCCTTGACCGGGATCGGCGCACCAAACATCGCCACGACCGCGTCGCCGATGTACTTGTCGAGCGTGCCGCCCTGCCCCTGCACGATGTCCGTGCAGGCGGTCAGGTACTCGTTCATCAGCTCCACGAGCGGGCCCGAGCCCAGTTTCTCGGAGAAGGTGGAGAACGACTGGATGTCGCTGAAATACGCCGTGATCTCGTCGTCGTGACCGCCCAGCTGCGGGCTTTCGCCGGAGTTCACCATCTGGTCGACCAGCTGCGGCGAGACATACGTGCCGAACATGCCCTTGATGCGGCCCTTGGCCTTCTGCTCGTCGATCAGCTGCCAGCCGACCGCGATCAGGCTCGTCATGATCGTCGAACCCAATGGCGCCGCCAGGGGCAGTACCAGATGGTACGAGGCGAAAAGCCCGAATGCCGCCGCCACGTAGATGCCGAGCACGAGCAGCGCGAGCACCTTGAACCGGATGCCTTTCGCGCCCTCCGTCAGCGCCAGCAGCACCACGCTGATCGTCACGAAAAACGTCAGCGCAATATCCATCCAGTTCGGCAGGTGCTTCAGGTAGATGCCCGAGAGGAAGGTCTTCACGAGATTGCCGTGAAAACCCACCTGCGGCACCGGGGTGTTGTCGAATGGCGTGCGGGCCAAGTCCTGCAGCAGCGGGTCCACCGGGCCGATCAGCACGATGGCATCCTTGAATTGCGCGAAAAACTCGCGGCCCTTCGCCTGATTCACCGGATCGTCGCTTTCGATCGCCGCCGTGAACACCCGCACGTCGTTGACGCTGCATCGCGGATTGAGCGGCGAAATCCACTTCGAGAACCACGTCGCTTCCACGATCTGCCCGCGCTGAATCGGAATCGAGGCGACCAAATCTCCATCCTTGCCCCGCACCTCAAACCGATCCGGGTACCGGCGCAGCGCGGTTGCATCGAGGCCCCATTGCAGGAGCGCCAATCGCAGTGCCATGGGATAATAACTGCCCTGCTTGGCATCCGCGAAGATCGGCGCCATGCGCGCCTCGCCCTTGTAGGTGTCGATCATGCCCGGAATGCCCCAGTCGGGCCCGAGAATCGGGAACCCGGGCATCTCGGGCGGATCGTTCTTCTCAGGGTCGGTGAATCCCTCAAATATCCAGGGAAACTCCCGTTTCGCCTGCATGAGACCCGGGCCCGGCACGTAGTTGGCCGCCAGCACGACGTTCTTGTGCTTCCGGATCGACTTGCCGAACAGCAGCCGCCCTCTCGCCTGCTCTTCCTGTCCGTATTCCGCGAAGGAGTTTTTCGAAAACACCAAATCGATACCGACTGCCTTGATTTTACCGTGATCGAACAACGCATCCAGGATCTGGGCGAAGCGCGTATGGTTCCACGGCCAGCGGAATTCCTGGATCGCCTCGTTGTCGATATCGACGTAGATTAGCTTCACCGGCACCTCGAGTTCGCCCCGGGCGCGGAAGCGGTAATCGATCAGCTTGTTCTCGATGAACTCGAGGTGGTCGAACGCGTTCAGCAGGCACCAGATCGCCGGGATCACGAGCAGCAGCAACAGTCGTCGCAGCCACGACAGGACGGTCTTCTTTTGCAGCTGAGCCACGGCGCGCGAACTTACGGTTCCGCTCCACCGAAAGGAAGCAGATTTCCCCGCCGCCCGCGGCGACGGAGAAAGTCATAGGACTTAGGCCGTAGCTCGTAGCTCGCAGATCGGAGATCGGAGGTCACAAGTCGAAAGTCGAAGGTCGGAAGCAACACACGGTGGAGCGCATTGTCCCGGGTCCATATAGTATCCAACGCGCCACCTAGCCAATTGCGGCGCAGCCGCGGACTCGACCTGCAACTTGCAGACCTGTGACCTTCGACTGGTGATGCGCGGCGCGGCGCCGCGCATCGCCTACTTGCCGTCGCCCGGGGTCGTGTTGTCCTGCGGCTTCGGGGCCGGAGGCGGAGGTTCAGGCGGGGGCGGCGGGGGCGGCGTCGTGTTGCTCGTCGTGGCCGAGGTAAATACCGTTCCTTGGTTGGCCTGGAAGATCTCCGCCGCCGCACTCTGGATCGCCGCCTGCGTCGCCGGCGGAATGTCCTGGCTTACCACGGTCGGAGGCGCCGTGAGCGTCACCGTGCCCGTGGACGGGTCGACCTTAACCTCGACCTCCACCACGACTTCCTTGCCGGTCGGGACCGCGGTGCCGCCCGGCGCGGCGCCGGTGAGGATAACCTCGCCCTCGGCCGTGCTGAGGGTGAAGAACGCCTTACCCGAGCTGTCCGGACGGAAAACGATGCGGAACGTCGTGCCGCGGATACCGGCCGCACCGACCGGCGTGTTGACCGTGAACGACGAGCCCTGGTCCTTATTCAGGTGCTTCACGTTGCCGACCAGTTCGCCTCGGGCGAGCGTCAGCTTCGTGGTCGAGGTCGACGGCTCGGCCGTTGCCGTCGCCATCGAGTACGAGGTCGAGAACGGATCCTGCAGAAATTCCTCGATCGAGAGGGTCGAGTCCTGCGCGAGATTGATTGTCGAACCGTTCGAAAACACCAGGATCACGCTCGAGTTCTGCCCGGTCGTCACGACGTACTTCTCGGTGATCGCGTCATTGTCTTTCAGCTCGTGCTTGGAGTTGTCCACCGTGTTGGTGGCCGTGACCACGCCCTTGACCTTGGCGGCGACAATGCGGCCGGCGACCCGGCCCGTTTGTGCCTGCGCGGAGATGGCCAAACAGGCGGCCATCGCAAACATCACAAACCACGAAAGAAATTTGGTTCGCATAGTTACCAAGGGGGTTACGGCTCGCGGCGGCTCGATGCCAATCGCTTGCGCAATGATTGCGCCTCACGATTACCCGGGTCAAGACGCAAGCTGAAATCGACCGCCGCCAGCGCCAGTCCTGGATCGCCTTGGTTCAGGCTGAGGTGAAAAGCTTGGTAAAACCACACCAAGCCATTTGCCGGAGCCAAGGTTAGCGCCCGGACAAAATCAGCCCCGGCATCCCCCCGCCGCCCCTGCATGTCTAGGGCCACCCCCCGTCGGATCCAGAACTCGGGCACAACCTTGGAAGTTTCCAGCGCCCGGCTCGCGGCTCTTTCCGCCTCGCGACCCAGCTCGGCCGTCCGCTCTGGGGTCACGTGCGCCTGCAGTGAGATCACATAGGCCAGATCTGCCCAAGCCTGGCCGTTGCGCGGATCGGACGCCACCGCCTGGGTCAGGTCGGCCCGCGCCGCCACCACGGTGGCAGCCATCTCGGTTTTGTCGGTTTCGGTGACGGCCAGCCGATTGATCGACTGCCGCGCGGAATAGCGGAGAGCCTCGCCCCGGTACATCGGACCGAACCAAACGACCCAGCCGGCCAGCACGCCGATGGCAACCAGAGCCGAAATGATCCGCGTGACCGCACCCAACCGGACCGTCTCTTCATTCGCCGAGCGCTGCACCACCAATCCCGCCATGATCCCACAGGCCATTGCCAACGCGGGAATCTTGAAATGGAAGTCAACGAACAGCTGCAGCGCGAACGCCAAAAGGCCGATGCCAATCGCGCCGGCGACCAGGGGCTCATCGAGCCAGTCACGGACCCGCGGGTTCTTCCAGCGCCACGCCCGCCAAGCCACGCCCGCCGCGGCGCCAAAGAACAGGAGAAACCCCACGGCGCCATAGTCGCTGAGGGTGTTCACATAATCGTTGTGCGCCCAGATCGGCTCGTCCTGAAACTGATTGGGCCGGAATTTCTCAAAGAGCACATTGAACGACGCCGCGCCCCCGCCCCAGGCCGGATGCTCGCGGAAAATCTGCCAGGCTCCGCGCCACATGATTGGCCGCGTGCGTTCGCCGGCATCGGCTTTCATCTGCTCAAAGCGACTCCGCACATTTGGCGATGCCAGATAGAGCGTCATCAGGGCCGCGGCCACCGCCAATCCGGCGAGCCCGGTCCAGGCCAGCCGGCGCCACCCGGAACCCGGCGCCATGAACAGCGGCCATGCTACCAGCACCAACGCGAGCGCGATGAATCCGCCGCGGCTGATCGTGAGCACCAGCCCGAAGCCGAGCGCCAGCGCCAGATACCCGCCCAGCAGACGCTGCGCAACGGCCGCGCCACGACGGAACCCCAGCGCCGCCAGGGGTGGAATCAGGAGCAGGAGAAAAGCCGCGAGACTGTTGGGAATCCCAAAGCTTCCGCTGGCCCGCCCAACAAACTGGTCGGCCTGCGTGCGTCCCAGCATCAGCCAGTCGGGTTTCACGAACCGCTGGTAGCATCCCAGCACCACCGTCACGAACGCCACCAGCACCACGCCACCAAACACCCAGCTGCGCGGCCGCGGCGACCGGATGCCATTCAGCACGACCCAGAACACCGTGATCAGCTGGGTCCAGCCCAGCCAATCGCGCCATCCAATCCACGGCACCGGCGTGACCCAGAGCACGTTGGCAAACGCATACCCCAGAAACGGCAGCAGGCACCAGCCCGCCCAGTGAAGCCGCGGCTGCGGCTCACGGCTCACGGCCTGGCCGGCGAAATGGACGGCCAGGAGCAGCGCGTTGAGCCCGCTCGTGACCAGCATCGTCTCCGGCCGAAATCCGCCGAGGCAGAGCGTGGTCCATGCAAAACTCCCCAGCAGCAACAGCACCTGGGCCCATTCCCAGGCGGAAGCGCGGTGCGACGAGGGGGCGGCGTCCATCGCTCCACCCCATCACGCCCGCCCGCGCGAGAGCAAACAAAACAGACGTCACGGGGCCGGAGTAGCGCGTAGCGGGTAGGAAGCTTGCGGTAGTTGGTAGCTGGTAGGACTTCCCCACTCTGGCGCCTCTATGAGTTGGTGCCGCAAGATATGGCGACTGCCCGCCGGCCACTTCGCAAAGTAGCGGGCCACCATTCTGCGCCCCACACCTTCTTGAGACCCTCAACGTGGCCCTGGCATACGGCAGGCGATTTTTCATGAACCGCTGCTTTGCGGCGCACCACTCTAGTTCTGCTCGGCCTTGCACTACGATCCAGTCATCACGGACGTCAGATCCGGATCCTCATAAATCCGCGTCATCCGTGGTGAGCCTGACCTCCGTTCCCTCCGTTGCCTCCTGTGCAATTCCCCCATCTCAACCCTTACTCTTTCGCGGCGGCCACGAGGCAATGGCAACCCTGGCTCGTCGGGTTGAGTGACGCAGCATGGACGACGAGCAGCGCCACTTGCACGGCGTTGCGGAGCTCGACGAGTTCGCGGGACGGCCGGCAGTCGCGATAGAAGCCCTGAATGTCCTCCCGCAGCTCGAGCAGGATCCGCCGCGCCCGCGCCAACCGACGTGGTGAGCGGATGATCCCGGCATAGTTCCACATGGTCTGCTGCACCAGGAGCAGGTCCTGGCGCACCAGCAACGGATCGGCCTGACGCCGGGGACTCACCCACGGTCGCGGTCGCGCCTTCGGTGCCGGCATCGTCGCCAGCTCGGCCGCGTCGGTCGCCGCCGTCGCCCTCGCCGCCACCAGCGCCTCAAGCAGGGAGGTACTCGCCAGGCGGTTTGCGCCGTGCAGGCCGGTGCAGGCCGTCTCCCCGATGGCATTCAGGTGGCGCACGTTCGTCCGACCCTGGAGGTCGGTGTGCACCCCGCCGCAGGAATAATGGGCCGCCGGCACGACCGGGATGGGTTCCCGGGTCAGGTCCACGCCGTTGGCCAGGCATTGCGCATGCACGCCGGGGAAACGGGAGCGCAGGTAGTCCGCCGGCCGCGCCGACAGGTCGAGCCACACGCAGGTTTCGCCGGTGCGCGTGAGGTGGCCCTGGATCGCTCGCGTCACCACGTCACGCGGCGCCAGCGAGCCGCGGGGGTCCGCGTCGTCCATGAACCGGTGGCCGCGGCCGTCCACCAGCACGCCGCCCTCGCCGCGCAGCGCCTCGGTGACCAGGAAGCGCGGGGCATGCTTGCGATAGAACACGGTCGGATGGAACTGCACGTACTCGAGGTCGATGACCCGCGCGCCAACCCGCCAGGCCATGGCCACGCCGTGCCCCACGCTGCCCGGCTGGTTCGTGCTGTGGAGGAAGACATCCCCCAGTCCGCCCGTCGCCAGCACCGTCTTGCGCGCGACCATCGCATGCACCCGGTCTCCGGCCGGATCGAGGGCATAGCACCCGAAGCAGGTCAAAGGCTCATAACGTCCCGCGAGATCGGCCGCGCTGTGCGAAAGGGTCAGGAGGTCCAGCGCCACCCAGCCGGTTCGGCGGTTGATCCGACCCTCGGCTGCCACTCGCGCCGCGACCGCGGTCTGGATGGCATGGCCCGTGAAATCCTTCGCATGGATGATGCGGCGGGTGCCGTGTCCCGCCTCGCGGGTCCGGTCGAGCGACCCGGCCGGATCCAGGTCAAAGGGCACCGGCGCCTCCTCAAGCAGCAGCTCGCGCAACGCGGCCGGGCCCTCGCGCACCAGCTGGTCAATCGCCGCCGGATTCGCGGTGCCCGCGCTCGCCGTCATGATGTCCCCCGCCAGCGAGCCCGGCGAACCCGGCGGATCGTAAATGATGCCGCCCTGGGCGCGATCGCTGTTGGTCTCGAACGCCCCGCCCAGCGAGAGCAGTTCCACCCGCCAGCCCGCCCGCGCCATCTGGAGCGCATACGCCGAGCCGGCCAGACCGGCACCGATCACCAGGCAGTCGGTCTCGATGGTCTCCTCGTTCATCGCGTCGGGCCCTCGACGGTGAGGCTTAGGTCAACCGCCGGCGCCGAATGCGTCAGGGCCCCGATGCTGATCACGCTCACCCCCGGCAGGGCGAAGTCCCTTACCGTCGCGAGGGTCACGCCGCCCGAGACTTCGACCAGCGCACGCCCGCCGATCGACTTCACCGCCGCCCGGACCCTGGCGGGCGTGAAATTGTCGAGGAGGACCACGTCGGCGCCGGCGCGGCAGGCCGCCGCCGCCTCGGCCACGGTGGTGACTTCCACCGCGATGCGGGCCAGGTGCGGCGCCGCGGCCCGCGCCCGCGCCACCGCCCGGGCGATCGACCCGGCGGCGGCGAGGTGGTTGTCCTTGATCAGCACATGCTCGCCCAGCGTGCTCCGGTGATTGTGTCCGCCGCCACACCGCACCGCGCATTTCTCGAGGGCGCGGAGACCCGGCGTGGTCTTGCGGGTGTCCGCGATCCTCACCCCGGTGCCCGCCACCGCTGCCACAAAGCGCCGGGTCTGCGTCGCCACCCCGCTGAGCCGCTGCAGGAAATTCAGGGCCGTGCGCTCGGCGGCGAGCAGCGAGCCGGTCGGTCCCGCCACCCGCAGCACCACGCGGCCAGGCCGGACGCGATCGCCGTCCTTCGCCAGCAGGCGTACGCGCAGGCGCGGATCCACCCGGGCGAACACCCGGGCGGCGACCTCGACGCCGCAGACGGTGACCTCGTCCTTCGCGGCGATGAAGCCGCGGCTCCGATGGTTCGCCGGGAAGATGGCCCGGCTGGTGAGGTCGCCGAGCGCGAGGTCCTCGTCGAGCGCGAGGTCGATCAGGTGGTCAGTCCGCGGGTGCAAGTTCGAACATCCTTTCAATGGGCCGGACCGCGCGGTGGCGGAGGTCGTCGGCGAGGGTGATGACCTGGTCGGGCCGCGGGGCGCGCAGGGCGTCGCGGACCTTCTCCAGGCCGTTGAGTTTCATGTAGGGACAAAGCCGGCAGCCGCCGACGAGGTGCTTGTCGGGCGCTTCCGACTGCAGACGGCCAACCAGGCCGCACTCGGTGAGCAGCAGGAAATACGGCGCGTCGGTCCCGCGCACGTAGCGCATCATGGCGCCGGTGCTGCCCAGGAAGTCCGCGGCGGCCGCGACCTCGGGCGGACACTCGGGATGCGCGACAACCCGGAGGCCGGGAAACTGCGCGCGCGCCGCGGCGATCTGTTCCGGCGTGAACGCATCGTGCACGAGGCAGGTGCCGTCCGAGGCGATGATCTCCTTGTCCACCCCGCGCCGCTGCAGCTCCCGCCGCACGTTCTCGGCCATCAGGCGGTCCGGCACGAACAGGATCCGCCGCGCCGGAAGCCGGGCGATAATGTCGTGGACGTTGCCCGACGTCACGCAGACATCGGACTCGGACTTCACTTCCGCCGTGCTGTTGATGTAGCAGACGACCGTCGCGTCAGGATAGAGGGCCTTGAGCCGCCGGAGCTGTTCGCCGGTGATCGAGTCGGCCAGCGAGCAACCCGCCCCGCGGTCGGGCACGACCACCGTGGCATCGGGCGCGAGAAGCTTGGCGGTCTCGGCCATGAACACCACGCCGGCGAACACGATCATCCGCGCGCCGGTGCGCCGGGCCTGGCGGCTCAGGTAGTAAGAGTCGCCCACGAAGTCCGCCACGCCGTAGATGATTTCCGGCTCCACGTACGAGTGGGCGAGGATCACGGCGCCGCGCTCGCGCTTGAGGGTGTTGATCTCCAGCGTCAGCGGCGCGAGCCGACGGCAGCCGCCGAGGTCCCAGGTGCGCCCGGGTTCGCAGTCCACGTGGAGCAAAGCACGCAGGAGTCGCTCGGCCTCGGCCTCCACGGGTTCGTCCACGACCGCGCTCATGGAACCGCCACCTCCCGGCGCTCGACCGCGCGGATGCGGTTCCCCTCGGCAAGCAGCACCACCTGGGGCGCGTGCCGGAGGACCTCCGCCGGCTCGAGCTCGACGTACGCGGCGACGATGATGCGGTCGCCGGTCCGCACCAGGCGGGCCGCCGCACCGTTGACCTGCACCTGGCCGGTGTCGCCGTAGATCACATAGGTGGTGAAACGGGCGCCGTTGGTGATGTCGTAGACGTCGACCTGCTGGTATTCGTGAAGCCCCGCCGCCCGGCAGAGTTCGCGGCCGAGCGAGATCGAGCCCTCGTAATCGGGATCCGCCGCCGTGATCGTCGCGCGGTGCAGCTTGGAGTGGAGAAACGCGGTGCGCATGGCGATGGTCTCAGGTGTGTCCGGCCGGGGTTTGGTTCAGATCAGCGGCGATCCGCAGACCCTCGAGCACGAGTTCCGGCACGATCTCTTGGTAGAGACCCTCGCCCTCGAATAGCCGCGCGAATCCACCGGTGCCGACCACCACCGGCGCGGCGCCGGCAAAAGCCTCGCGCTGCAGCAACTGGATGACGTGGCGGATCGCCCCGGTTTGGCCGTGATAGAGGCCCGACTGGATGCTTTCCACCGTGGTGCGGCCGAGCGCTTGCTCGGGGCGCGCGATCTCGACCCGCGGAAGCTTCGCCGTGTGGCTGGCCAGCGTCTCCGCCGAAACGCCCACGCCGGGCAGGATCACGCCGCCGAGATAGTCGCCCTCCGCGGTTACCACCTCGAGTGTCGTCGCCGTGCCGCAGTCCACGATGATGAGCCCGCGGCCGGGATGCCGGTGGGCCGCGGCCACCGCCCCCGCGATGCGGTCGGCGCCCACCTCGAGCGGATTGCGGTACCGCACTTTCAGGCCGGTCTTCACGCCGGCCTGGAGCACAAACGCGTCGCAACGGAAATACTTCTCGGCGGCCCCGCGCAGGCTGTACAGCGCCGCAGGCACCACGCAGGCGATGGCCACGCGGGTGACGGTGCGCGGATCAACGCCGTTCTCCCGCAGCACAGCCGTGAAAAAGATGCCAAGCTCGTCGGTCGTGCCGAGCGGCGCGGTCGTCTTGCGGAACTGGCAGCGAAGGCTCGCGCCATCATAGACGCCGCCGTGGATCTGGGTGTTTCCTACGTCGAGACAGAGCAGCATAACTTTCGGGAGTCAGGAGTTGGGATTGGGGGAGACGGAAAGGCGGGCGGCGATCACACGCTCCAAGGTGGCAGGGAGCGCGGGTCGGGCGACGGCGCTCACCACGACGGCGCCGGTGCGGTCGTGGATGCTGGCGGGAAAGGTGTCGGCTTCGGTCCGCGCCGTCAGGTCGTTGTGCACGACGAAGTCCGCCCCCGATCGCTCCAGGAGTTGGGTCACGGCGGCGGCCGCCGCCGACTCATCCGCACCATGGGTCAGCTTGAACGCCACGAGGCAGACCTCCGGGTTGCGGCAATGCGCACGGATCCGGTCGGCGAGTTTGGGCGTGGGCTCCAGCCGCAGCACCGGGCGGGTGTCCGAGGGTAGCTTGCCGTTCCCCACCCGTCCGCCTTCAACCTCGACCGCGGCCACGCGGAAGTCCGACACGGCGGCCGCGTGTATCACCACGTCAAACTCCCGTTCGCCCAGCAGGCGCTCCAGCGTCGCCGCGAGTTCGGAATAGGTTTCAAAGGTTTCCTCGGCGCACCCGGAAGCTGCTGGCTCGGAGGTCCGGGCCCGCAGGAGGACCACGTCGTGGCCGGACCGGGCGAAATGGTCCGCGATCGCCGCCCCGGTCCGACCGGTGCTGGTATTGCCCAGCACACGCACGGGATCAATCGGCTCAACGGTGCCACCACTGGTCACCAGCACCCGCCAGCGCCGTTTCGGTCGCGTGAGGCGCTGTTCGACCGCGGCAACGATGTCGGGCGGCGGCGCCAGCCGCCCTTCCCCGGTTTCGCCGCAGGCGGTGCGACCTTGCGCCACGGGCAGAAAGGAGACGCCCCAGGATTCCAACCGCTCGACCGCCTGCCGGGTCGCCGGGTGGGACCACATCGCGGGATTCATGGCCGGAGCGATCAGCCAGGGTTGGGCCGAATCCCGGGCAAGGAAAAGCGCCCCGGCCAGATCGTCGGCTAATCCGACCGCCAAGCGGTTCAGGGTGTTCGCCGTCGCCGGACACACCAGCACGAGGTCCGCCCAGCGGCCGAGATGGATGTGGTCGAGGGCCGCCCCCGGGTCAAACAGGTCGCCCGCGACCGGCTGACCGGAAAGCGCCTCCCAAGTCACCGTCCCGACAAATTGCCGCGCCGCCGCCGTGGTCACGACGCGAACCCGGTGGCCGCGCTGCACCAGCTGCGAGACAACATCGCAGGCACGGAATGCGGCCACGGAGCCGGTGACGATGACAACGAGGTTAGACGGCGACATTGTCGATCAGCCTGACGTTTTCGATCCGCACCGCCCCCAGACGCACGCCGGCCCAGTCGGCGACGTAATCGACGAGGAATCCCGCGGCGCGCAGTGCCGCGGCCGCGGCATCGGCGTCGGGGGCATCACGCAGGATGCGGGGAAACGCGGTCGCCCGCTCGCGACCCGGCGGCGAGAGTCGCAGGTTGCGCGAACTCAGCGCCAATCCATCGGCATCGCGCACGGTCGGACAGCCCACGATCGTCACCGGCAAGAACAGCGCCTGCACCATTCCGCGCACCAGTTCCAGCTGCTGCCGGTCCTTCTCACCAAAATAGGCCCGATGCGGCTGAACCAGGTTCAGAAGTTTCAGGACGACCGTGAGCATGCCTTCAAAGTGTCCCGGCCGGTGCGCACCCTCCCACCGGCGGCTCAGTTCGGTTTCGGAAACCCGATAGTGAAAGTTGTCCGGATAGAGCCCGTCCGGCCCCGGCACCAACACGTAGTCGGCATGCGGCCGCGCGCGCTCCACGTCCGCGGCCAGGGTCCGGGGATAGCGGGCCAGGTCGGCCGCGTCGTCGAACTGGGTCGGGTTGACGTAGATGCTCAGCACCACGCAGTCGTTCTCCGCGCGCGCCCGGGCCAGCAGCGATTCGTGGCCCGCATGCAGCGCACCCATGGTCGGGACAAAGCCCACGCTGCGGCCGTCGCGGGCCAGCGCCTCCCGCACCTCGCGCCACTCGCCCAGGTGTTCGAGCACACGCATCATGACGCAAAGGCCTCCTTCGCCGCCGGGAACCGGCCGGACCGCACCGCCGCCGCATACCGGTCGACGCCGCGCCGGACCAGACCGGCGCCGTCGACGAACCGGCGGACAAAGCGCGCGTGAAAATCCGGGTTCAGGCCCAGGAAGTCGTGCAGCACGAGGATCTGTCCGTCGCATCCGGCACCGGCGCCGATTCCAATGGTCGGGATCCGCGCCGCCGCCGTAACCGTCCGGGCCAGGGGCGCAGGGATGCACTCGAGCACGATGGCGAACGCGCCGGCGTCGGCCAGGCGATCCGCATCGTCGCGAAGGCGGCCGGCGGCCCCGGCGTCGCGCGCCTGGACGCGATGGCCGCCCAGCGTGTGAATCGACTGCGGGGTGAGCCCGAGATGGCCCATGACGGGAATCCCGGACTCGACCAGATGGCGGATGACATCGGCATGACCGCGGATGCCCTCGACCTTCACCGCCTGCGCCCCGGCGCGGAGCAGGTCGGCGGCACAGTCAAGGGCCGCAGCCCGGCCCCGTCGGACCGAAAGAAACGGCATGTCGGCCACGATCAGCCGCCCGGGCGCGCCGGTGGCGACGGCGCGGGTGTGGCGGGCCATCAGTTCGGGTGTGGCGCCGAGGGTGTCGGCCTCGCCGTACACCACCATCATCACGCTGTCCCCGACCAGCAGGCAATGGACGGACGAGTCGGCGAGCAGCCGCGCCGACCAGGCCTCATAGGCGGTGGACATGACGATGCGCGTGCCGGCGGCGCGGGCCACGGCGAAGTCGTGGACCGAGCGAAAGGGACCGCCCTGCGGAAGACGGGAGCCGCGCGGCCTAGCCACTGAGCCTCCCCGGAGTTCCAGCAACGGACACCCGGCGCGAGGCGGAGTCTGATCTGGGTGCCTTTCGCAGCGCGATAAGGCCTTGGATGCGATGGTTCATGGTTCCTGACTGCCCGGTCGCGAGCGAGTTCGCGCCAAGCGAGCGAACCGATGTTCACATCGCGCCATTCCGCAAGCTGAATCTCGGTCAGCATGGCGGTAGCAGTCAGCGGTCAGCCGTCAGCTTTCAGCTTCTCCGGCCCCAAACCAATTTAGCCACAAGAAGGCACACAAGGCACAGAACGCACATCGGGCGTTGATCGAACCAGGCCGATCCTGCGCCTTCTGCGCCTCCTTGCGGCAAGAAAGGAGCGACGTTGGATAGGCCGACGGCTGAATGCTGGCAGCCCTCGACCGCGCCACGCGCGGACGAAAAAAACGGCGCCACCCATGCGGGCGGCGCCGTGAAAGCTGCAGCTAGCTTCGACCTCAGGTCAGCGGGACCGTCTGGATCGTCTTGATGATCCGGCCGGCGACCAGGTACGGGTCAGCGGCGGAGTTCGGACGGCGATCCTCGAGGTAGCCCTTGTAGCCGCTGTTGATGAAGCTGTGCGGAATGCGGATCGACGCGCCACGGTCGGCGAGGCCGTACGTGAACTTGTCGATCGACTGCGTCTCGTGGAGGCCGGTGAGACGGAGGTGATTCTCCGGGCCGTACACCGCGATGTGCTCGCCCATGTGCTTGTTGAAGGCGGCCATGAGCTTCTCGAAGTAGGCCTTGCCGCCCACCTCGCGCATGTGCTTCGTCGAGAAGTTCGAGTGCATGCCAGAGCCGTTCCAGTCGAGCGGCTGGTCGAAGGCCGCGCGGATCGGCTTGCAGCGCCACTCGATGTCCACGCAGTACGTCTCGCACAGGCGGGTCATGATGTAGCGCGCCACCCAAAGCTGGTCGGCGGCATTCTTCGAGCCCTTGCCGAAGATCTGGAATTCCCACTGGCCCTTGGCGACCTCGGCGTTGATGCCCTCGAGGTTGATTCCCGCCTCCAGACAGATGTCGATGTGCTTCTCGACAATCTCACGGGCGACATTTCCGACGTTCTTGTAGCCGACACCCGTGTAGTACGGGCCCTGGGGCGCGGGGAAACCGCCGGTCGGGAAGCCGAGCGGGGCGCCGTCCTTGTAGAAGAAGTACTCCTGCTCGAAACCGAACCACGTGTCCGGATCGTCCGGGATCGTGGCGCGCGTGTTCGAGGGATGCGGCGTCTTGGCGTCCGGCATCATCACTTCGCACATCACCAGCACGCCGTTCTTGCGCGTGCAGTCGGGATACACCGCGACCGGCTTCAGCACGCAGTCGGAGCTTTTGCCCTCCGCCTGCTGCGTCGAGCTGCCGTCAAAACCCCAGTTGGGGAGCTCCCCGAGTTTCGGGAAGCTAGCGAATTCCTTGATCTGGGTCTTGCTGCGCAGGCTGGCGACCGGCTGGTCGCCATCGAGCCAGATGTATTCCAGCTTGTATTTGGCCATATGGTTGGAGGATTGGGACAGGATTAGGACTTGGGGGATTGGGTGAGCGTGAACACCCCGGCGAACCGAAGCGCTCAAAAAAACTCGATCCGGAATTCAGCACCTTACATGCCAGAGGCAACGAGAACTTGGCTTAAGGACACACTTTACGATATGATGTTGTAGTTGAGCGAGTTTAGCGCTCGAACGACTGCCTTTTTCACCTCGGAGGAATGGTCTGCGATCAACCGTTAGCATCCCGCTTGATTGGCACCTATGCATTAGGCCGCAAGAATGCACCCGAAGCGCAAGAACAAGCGCCTCCTACCGACCACTGGCTTCCAGGTGCCAGCTCCACGATTGAAAGACCGATGGCTGACCGCTGATTGCGACCGCTCTTCCAGCAATGGCGCCGAGCGGCTTGCTCATTTTTGTGGCCAAATTTCCGATCTGCGCTGCTTTTGTTCCCTTCGGATGCACGAGATGAAGGATACCGCCCGCGCCCTGGTGCGCATCGGCTATGACGGCCGGGTCCACAAGACGTTTCGCGGTCATCTCGCCCAGGAGCGGTTTGATCACGAGGTCCGGGTCCTCCGCCATCTCGAGGAGCGCGGCTGCACGTTTGTCCCCCGGCTGCTCGAGGTCGACCCCGCCGCCCTGAAGATCATCACGACCAACTGTGGCACGCGCGTCGACCATCTCAGCCCCGAACGGCAGGCCGAGCTCTTTGCCGAGCTCGAGCAGTACGGTGTGCGGCATGAGGATCGCGAACTGCGGAACATCACCTACCGCATGTCCGACGGGCGCTTTTGCATCATCGATTTCGAATTCGCCACCCTCCTTGAGGGCGGCCCCGGCGTGGTCTCGCTGAAGCCCTCGCCGACGACGTAAGCCATGGATTCCCCCGCGCCGCACCCCCCCGCCCCACCCACCCGCCCCGCCTGGTCGGCCCTCACCGACCGCGGCCGCTTCCGAGCCAACAACGAGGACTCGTTCCTCGCCCTCGCGGTCGACGGCCACGAGGTGCGCTACCTCGGCAAGACCGGCGAGGCGACCCTGGGCGGAACGGATTTCATTTTTGCCGTGAGCGATGGCATGGGCGGCGCCAAGTCCGGCGAGTTCGCAAGCAAGATCGCGGTCGAGCGCATCACCAAGCTCATCCCCCGCGCCTTCCGCATGTCGGCCGCCGGCATTCATGCGGGTTTCTCCGACATCCTTTCCGAACTGTTCTCCGCGATCCATTCCGACCTCCTTCATCTCGGCTATTCGTACGAGGAGTGCGCCGGCATGGGCGCCACGCTGAGCCTCGGCTGGTTCACTCCGGAATGGATGTACTTCGCGCACATCGGCGACAGCCGCATCTACTACCTGCCCGCCGGCGGCGGCCTGAACCAGGTCACGCACGACCACAGCCTGGTTGGCAGCCTGCGCCGCGCCGGCCAGATCAACGAGCGAGAGGCCCGCACCCACCCGCGGCGCAACGCGCTGCAACAGGCGCTCGGCGCGGGTCACCAGTTCCTCGAGCCTCATATCGGCGCGGTCGGCCACCAGCCCGGCGACAAGTTTCTGCTCTGCTCCGACGGCCTGATCGACGGCCTCTGGGACCACCGCATCGACGACCTCATCCGCCACCCGGCGCCGGACGGCGACACCCGCACGATCGCCCATCGGCTCGTGGACGAGGCGGTCGAGGCTTCGGGCCGCGACAACACCACGGCCCTGGTGGTCGAGTTTCCACCGTCGACCTGAGGGCGGGATGCCGGCTGCAGGATACCGGTTGAAAGTTGATGGTTGAAAGTTGAAAGGCCCATGACCCAAACCGACATACCCGCACCGCCAATCCTCCGATTTCCCCGCGGCGACGAGCCTGGATCTCCCTGAATACCTGCGGCGCCTGCCTCCGGCTCGAGTCTTTCAACTCTCACCCTTCAACTTTCGACCCCTCTGATCCGTCCGCCACCAGCGCCATGAGCCTCATTTTCGTCTACGGCACGCTCAAGCGCGGCGGGAGCAACCATCGCCAGCTTGCCGGCCAGAAGTTCGTGGGCCACGCCTGTACCGTTCCAGGCTACCGCTTGTTTCTCCTCGAAGGGTATCCCGGGATGGTGCCGTGGCCAGCCGATCAGACAGGTGTTGTTGGCGAAGTCTGGGAAGTGGCCGACTCCGCCCTGCCACAACTCGACGCCTTCGAAGGCGTGCCCGAGGGACTCTACCGCCGAGAGCGCGTACTGCTGCAGTCGCCCCACCAAACTGCCGACGCCTACCTCTACGCCCGCAGCATCGAGGGCCGCCCGGATGTCGGTTCGGAGTGGCCCGTCACCTAGCGCACTTCCGCCAATCGTGCAGCCGCAATAAGGCTCATAAGGCGCAGATCAATCCGCTCCCAGATCCACAGGGATGTAGTCCTGATTCCAGATCGTGACCCGTGGTGAGTGCAACGCGGCGGTGCCTCGATTTTGCGCCTTCTGCGTGTTCTGGCGGCAAGACTTACGATCAGAGAGTACCAACGCAAAGAGCCGGTACTTGCTCCCACTTCTTTCGACGTCTGGCGTCGAGCGTTCGACGTTCGGTGTGGGGCTTGGAAAAAACGGTGCGATCGTCGCTTCCGCCTACGCCTTCAGCGATTTCTTCGGTACGCGCTTCACGGTGGTGAACTTGGCGCGGAAGAGCTCGTCCATCACTTCGCGGGTCTCGGCCGGGATCTGTGCGATCAGGTCGGCCAGCGACGGCAGCGGCGTGGAGCTCTCGGTTTCCTCGGCGGCCTCGGACGGAGCGGCCACCACGACCGGTTCCCCCTGCTCGCGCTGTTCGGCCATGAAAGCGGCCTCGGCGGATGCATCCGGCCAGACATTGGTGCTGCCCACGTCGTTCGATGCACCCCCGGCCACGACCGCCTCCTCCGCGTCGCCATTGCCATTGCGCTCGGTCAGCGCGGCGGCCCCGGGAGCGGCGAGCGCGGCGCACAGCCGCGCCTCCAGCCGGTCAATCAGTCCTTTTTTTTTTCGCCGTCCGCCGCCACCTCCGGCGCCTCCTCGGCGAGGGCGGAGAGTTCCTTGATCAGACTGTCGATCGCCCGCGCCCGGCTGGCCTCGACGGCCTTCAGCAGGGTTACCTCGAAATTGATCTTCTCGGCGAGACCGAGCTTCACCGCCCCCTCGCCTTCGCGCAGGCCGTCCAGAAGCCGGGTCAATTGCTCGGTGGTCATCGGGTCGCCGCCCAGCAGCGCGCTGCGGCCGCCCTGCGCAATCGCATCGAGCAGCGCCGTGCGCACGTGCGCCTGCAGATCGGAGAGCAACCGGACCAGGTCCCGGCCGGCGGCGTCGCACTCGTCCACGATGGCCACGATCTTCGCATGGTCGCCGGCCGCAAGCGCCGCGGCCAGCGCCGCGATCTTCTCGGCCGCGACCAGGCCATAGACGTCGAGGACGTCCGGCTCGGAAATCTCGCCGCCGCAGAACGAAATCATCTGGTCGAGGATCGACTGGGCGTCGCGCATGCCGCCGTCGGCCAGGCGCGCGATGCAGGCGAGCGCGTCGTCGGTCACCTTGATCTTTTCCGCCCCGGCGATCTTCCGGAGCCGCTCCACGATGAGCGGGGCGGGGATGGGTCGCAGGTCGAACCGCTGGCACCGCGACACGATCGTCGGCAGCACCTTCTGCGGGTCGGTCGTCGCGAAGACGAACTTCACGTGCGCCGGCGGCTCCTCGAGGGTCTTCAGCAGGGCGTTGAACGCCGCGACCGACAGCATGTGGACCTCGTCGATGATGTAGACCTTGAACTTTCCCTGCGCCGGGGCGTAGCGGACCGTGTCCCGCAGGTCGCGGACCTGGTCGACGCCGTTGTTCGAGGCGCCGTCGATCTCGATCACGTCGAGGTGGGTGCCCTCGGCAATGGCGACGCAGGCGGGATCCTTGACGTCAAAGTCGGCCTTCGGCCCGCCGGTGCAGTTGAGCGCCTTGGCAAACAGCCGGGCGATCGATGTCTTGCCGGTGCCGCGGGGTCCGACGAACAGGTAGGCGTGGGCGATCCGGTTGCGCGTGATGGCGTTCTTCAGCGTGCGCACCACGTGGTCCTGGCCGACGACGTCGTCGAACGTCTGCGACCGCCACTTGCGCGCGATAACCTGGTAACCCGTGGACACTGCCCGACAGCCCAAATCCGAATCGCGAAAGCGCAAACAAAAACCTGCGCGAAACGCGAAGCGTAGAGCGCAAATTCGGAATCCGAAGCCAACCCCAATGCAGAATCGCTCCCTCAGTCCCACGCCAAATCCGCAATCCGCGATCCGCGATCCGCAATTGAAGGCTCCACGTCAGCCGCCATGTAGCAGCCGAAGTCAGGAGACGTGGGCAATTCGGAATCCGGATTCCGGAATCCGGAATAAAAAAAGGTGGCCAGGCACTCCACGGCACTGGGAGATCGTCGTTACCGTTGCTGCCTTCCGGCCCTGGCGGAGTTCACGCGCCTGCCCATGCATGGCACCTGGCCGCTGCGGACCATGGGGCGGTTCCCGCATCGCGCAACACCTATTTGCGGTCGCCGCTTGGAACTCCTTGCGGCGCAGCGGAAGAACTCGTGCCAACGACGCCCGCCAGCCGGCTACTTTGGCGGCGGTGGTGGTGGCGGACGGTCACCCGGATGCTCCGAATTGTTGCGGCGGTTCTCGCGGAAGCGGCGGATGCGCTCGCGCTGCTCCGCCTGCAGCTTCTCAAAAGTAGCCTGCTGCGCCGGTGTCAGCTCGGCAGAGATCTCCTTGTCGATCCGCTCGAGGATCGCCTGCGAGTCGCTCCACGCCTTGCGGCGGACCTGATGGAGTTCCTCGGCGGCCTGGTCCACCATCGGCTGGATCTTCGTCTGTTGCGCCGGCGTCAGGTCCAGCCGGGACACCAGGCGCTTCATCAGGAAAGGTCCATACTGCTCGGTCGAAGCCATCCGCGACGTCGTCCGGGCCTTGACCACCCGCAGTGTCACCAACCCGCCGACCAGGAGGCCGGCGACAAAGATGCCCACGAAGGCCGCAATGACTTTCCAGGGCTTTTCCATGATCAGGAGGCGAGCTCGAGCATGTCGGCCACCGGGTCGTCGACGGAGCCGGAGTCATTGTCGAACGCGCCGGCGAGCGTCGAGTAGCTGCCAACCACGCACACCACCGCGAGGATGGCGGCCACCCCGAGCGCCCGGAGCGAGAACCGCTCCAGCAGCGACGCCGCCGGGGCGCCAAAGGCCCGGGCCACGACCCGGGTCGAGAAGCCAAACGGGGCCATCACGTCCCGGGTGTCGGGCGCACGGCGGGCGGCAGCCGCGAGGCGCTGCCATTTCTGGTCCGAGGGATTCATGGGCGTTCCTTTTCTTCTAGTTCCCGGAAGAGCTTCTGCAACTTCCGTCTCGCCCGAAAGGCGCGGACCTTTACGAGCGACTGGTTCCAACCGGTGAGGGCGCTGATTTCCGCGATGGTCTTCTGTTCAAGGTCGAGCAGCTGGATCACGAGGCGGTCGTCCGGCTTGAGCTGGTCCAGCAGCCGATGCACGAGCTCGCGCGCCGCCAGGGCGTCGCCGGTTTCCACCGCGTCCTCGTTGGTCAGCACCGCGTCGAGCACGTCGGCCTCGTTCTCAGAGAGGTCGGCCCAGCGGAATTCGGGCCGCCGTTTCTGCGCCCGCAGCTGGTCGATGCAGGTGGTCACCGCGATGCGGGACACCCAGTGCGGGAAGGGCACGGCGCCCTGGTACTGTTCGAGGCGGGTGAACATCTTCAGGAAAATGTCCTGGGCCAGATCTTCCTCGGCGACCCGCCGGGGCAGGTGGGCTCGGATGATGCGGATAACGAGCGGGTATAGGTGCTCGACCAAAGCCCGGGCCGCGGACTGGTCGCGCTCCCGCACGCGGGCCAGGCAGCCGGCCAGGTCGAACGACTCGTCTTCAGGCATGGGGGGATGTGGTCAATTTCCGGCACAACAGGCAAGACGACTGGGACAAGAACGGGTTACAGTATTAGGACAAGCCGGCCCCTTGACAGCGCGGGCCCGGGTACCCTAACTCCGCGCCATCCCGATGTTGCTCCGGACCCAGGCCCTTCGACTTACCGTCGCGCACGATCTCTAGTCGCCGCTTAGCGGCCGATCGTGCGTAGCCTGTTGGAGTTCCGCCGTCTCTGGGATGGCGTCCCCGGTTTTTTCCCTTCACTTTCACCTGTCTGTCCTACGTCCGCCCGCTGCCATGCAACCCGCTCCTGTCACGAAATACCGCCCGTTTCCGCCCGTTGACCTCCCGAACCGCCAGTGGCCGACCCGCACCCTCTCGCGGGCCCCGATCTGGTGCTCGGTCGACCTTCGCGACGGCAACCAGGCCCTCGCCCAGCCCATGAGCGTCGAGGAGAAACTCGAGTACTTTGATCTCCTCGTGAAGATTGGGTTTAAGGAGATCGAGGTCGGGTTCCCTTCCGCCTCCCAGATCGAATTCGATTTCTGCCGCCGCCTGATCGACGAGAACCGCATTCCGGACGGCGTCGCCATCCAGGTGCTCTGCCAGTGCCGCGAGGACCTCATCACCCGCTCGCTCGCGGCCCTGCAGGGCGCCAAGCAGGTCATCTTTCACCTCTACAACTCGACCTCGCCCAAGCAGCGCGAGTACGTTTTCAACGCCAGCAAGGCCGACATCGTGCGCATCGCGACCGACGGAGTCGCCTGCCTCAAGCGGCACATGCCGCCGCTCCTCGCGACCGGCACCCGCCTCCAGCTCGAGTACTCGCCGGAAAGCTTCACCAGCACCGAGCTCGAGTTCGCCCTGGAGATCTGCGAGGCCGTCACCGACACCTGGGTTCCCACCCGCGAGAACCCGATCATCCTCAATCTGCCCGCCACGGTCGAGTACGCCACGCCCAACGTCCACGCCGACCAGATCGAGTGGATGTGCACCCACCTCACGCGCCGCGACCGCACCATCGTCTCGCTCCACACCCACAACGACCGTGGTACCGGCGTGGCCGCCACCGAGCTCGCCCTGCTCGCCGGCGCCGACCGCGTCGAGGGCACGCTCTTCGGCAACGGCGAACGGACCGGCAACCTCGACATCGTGACGGTCGCCCTGAACCTCTACACGCACGGCATCCACCCGGGCCTCGACTTCAGCGACATCAACGCGATCCGCGACGTGTACGAGCGGTGCACCAAGCTCGAGGTCCCGCCCCGCCAGCCCTACGCCGGCGAGCTCGTCTTCACGGCCTTCAGCGGCTCGCACCAGGATGCGATCAAGAAGTCGTGGCCCCACCAGCAGCCCGGCAAGCCGTGGGACGTCCTCTACATCCCGATCGACCCCGCCGACATCGGCCGCAGCTACAAGGCCATCATCCGCATCAACAGCCAGTCGGGCAAGGGCGGGGTCGCCTACGTCCTCGAGCACGAGTTCGGCTTCTCGCTGCCCAAGGGCATGCACCGCGAGATCGGCCGGATCATCAACGACGTGGCGGACGCGAAGGGCACCGAGCTCACCCCGGCGGACATCCACGCCGCCTTCCAGCAGGAATACCTCGGCCGCACGGGCCCCGTCACGCTGCAGCACTTCAAGACCACCGAGCGCGACAGCGACGTGAAGTGCGAGGCGACCATCGAGGTCGCCGGCCAGGCGCACAAGCTCACCGCCAGCGGCAACGGCCCGATTGACGCGTTCGTCCGGGCGCTCGGCTCCACCCCGCTGCCGAAGTTCGAGGTCCTCTCCTACTCCGAGCACTCCCTCGGCAAGGGCGCCGAGGCCCGCGCCGTTTCGTACATCCAGATCAAGACCGTCCGCGGCCTCACGCTCTACGGCGCCGGCATCGACACCAACATCGAGCTCGCCTCGATCAAGGCCATCGTCAGCGCGCTCAACCGGGTGCTGGCCCGCTAGCGGGATTTACGGTTTACGGTTTTCGATTTACGATTGCTGAGGTGCGGTGGACGAACCCGCGATCATCACCGCTTGCGTCCGTCCAATCGGAAATCGTAACTCGTAATTCGAAAATGCCCACCTCCAAGCCCGCGCTCACCGGTGAAAGCCTCGCCACGCTCTCGGCCCGCCTGGCCGAGCGCGGCGAACCGGCGTTCCGGGCCAAGCAGATCCTCGATTGGCTCTACAAGAAGCGCGTCACTTCCTGGGACGGGATGACCAACCTGTCGAAGCCCCTCCGCGCGTGGCTTGACGAGACCTTTGATTTCCTGCCGGCCGAGCTCGTGGTCAACCAGCAGTCGGAGGACGTCACGGACAAGCTGCTGCTCGAGCTCCGGGACGGCTCGCTGATCGAGACCGTGATCATCCGCGCGCCGCAGGAGGGAGTCGGGCTCGACCATTCGCGCAAGACGATCTGCATCTCCACCCAGGTCGGCTGCGCGATGGGCTGCGTGTTCTGCGCCAGCGGGCTCGCCGGCCTCAAGCGGAACCTCACGGCGGGCGAGATCGTGGCCCAGCTGCTCCACGTCTGCCGGCGCGAGGACGCCCGCACGCCGCGCGCGCGCCAGGAGCTCGCCTCGTTCGACAACATCGTGGTCATGGGCATGGGCGAGCCGCTCGCCAACTACGACGCGCTGCTGCGCGCCCTCACCATCCTCAACGCCGACTGGGGCCTCGGCTTCGGCGCCCGGCGCATCACGATCTCCACCAGCGGCCTCGTGCCGAAGATCCTCCAGCTGGCCGACGAGCCGCTGGGCTTCCGGCTCGCCATCTCCCTCCACGGTGCCACCGACGAGGTCCGCGAGAAGATCATGCCCGTCAACCGGGCCTACCCGCTCGCCAAGCTCCTGCCCGCCGTGAAGGCCTTCTCGGAAAAGCACGGGCGGATGGTCACATTGGAGTTCATCCTGATCGAGGACGTGAACGACTCGCTCGAGCAGGCCCGGCTCCTGCGCGACATCGCGCTCGACCTCCACGCGCATGTGAACCTCATCCCGTACAACACGGTCGAAGGCCTGCCCTGGAAGCGTCCCAGCCTGACGCGCCAGGAACGCTTTGCCGACGTCCTCCGCGCCGCCCGCGTGTCGACCACGTTGCGCCGTGAGAAGGGCCATGACATCGACGCCGCGTGCGGCCAGCTGCGGCTGAAGACGGAAAAGGCCCGCGGACTGGCGGCAACGTAAGCGTACGGCAGGACCGTAGCGGTTCCCGCTGCCGAATCCGGTGTGGGGCGGGTGCCCTCACCCGCCGGCGCGACGTGAGCTCACCCGCCCACCGTCACATCTGCGTTGCCATCCACGTCCGCTCCGAAACTAGCTTCTGTCCGTGGGCGCGACCGCAATCCTTCTCACCACGGCACAGGTCGTCCTCCTGTTTGCCGGCCTGCTGCTGCCGGGCGCCGCGCTGCTGCGGGTCCTGAGGATCCGAGCCGGGCTCGCCGGGAGTTTCATCGGCTCGGCCGCGGCGCTGTACCTGATGGTCGTCCTCTACGACCTCCTGCATGTTCCGATCTCCCTGCTCTCGCTCGCGGTCGGGCTCGCGGCCATCACGGCGGGGGCGGGCGGGAGGGCGGCTTTCTCAGCGGCCAAGGACACCCCGGCTCCGCCGCCCGCGCCCGACGGCCGTCCCCTGCCGTTTCTCACCGACCTGGGACTCTGGACTCCGCTGCTGGCGCTGTTCTGGCTGGTCTTCGGGTGGCGGCTGGCCACGCAGCCGCTGAATGGCGGCGACGTGGATTTCCGCTGGAGCTGGCTGGCCGAGCAGATGTTGCGGCACGGCTCGCTGGCGTTCTACCCGCCGCGCAGCGCCGCCGATTTCACGAGCTACTTCTGGGTCGAGAGCATTCCGCCCGGCGTCGCGAGCCTGCACGCCTGGGCGTACGCCTGCGCGGGACGCGTGGATGAGGTCTGGGCCTCGGCCGGCGGCCTGCTGCAGATGCTGGCGCTCCACGACCTGGCATGGCGGCTCGGCGACCGGTGGGGTGGACGCGCCACCGCCCGTCGCGCCGTCGTGCTCACCGCCGCGCTGCCGCTGCTGAACTGGTCGGTGCTGCTCGGACAGGAAACCGGCCTGACCGCCGTGGCGCTGGCCGGGATCACCTATGCGGTCTTCCGCTGGCGTTCGGCACCCGAGGCCGGCTGGCTCGGCTTGGCCGTGCTGGCCGCCGTCCTGGGTGCCGGCACGCGGGAGTACGGGCTGGTCTTCCCCGTGTTTGCCGCGGTGCTGCTGCGCCTCTTCCGCGCCCCGGCGCGCACCGCCTTTTCGGTGGGGGGCCTCGCACTCGCGCTGGCCCTCGTCTGGCCGGTGCGCACCTGGGTTCTCACCGGCAATCCCTTCTACAGCCTTCGCCTCGGCTCGCTGTTCGCGTTGAACGGCTTCTTCGTCGACTGGTCCGAGACAATCTCCCTCGGCTCCCACCGGCTCCTGTTCACCCCGGCCGCCTGGCAGGACCTCGGGCGGTACCTGCTGCTCGGCGCCCCGCTGGCCATCCTCGGCTGGCTCGCGCTCCTGGTCCAGTTGCGCCGCCCCACCCTGGAGGGCCTCGGTTGCCTGCTCGGGATCGGCCTGACCTTCGGGCTGTGGTACGCGTCGGTGCCCTACACTGGCGGCGGGCTGTTCTATTCGCTGCGGGTGCTCAGCCCGGCCCTGCTGCTCAGCGCGGCGTACGGCGCACACGCCCTGACCGGGGCAAGGTTCCGCGAATCCGCCGGGCGACTGGCCGATGCCGGCCTCGTGATCGTGACGGCGTTCACGCTGCCCGTCACGCTCACGCTGCCCCATCATCCCTTCAAGCTCAGTCCGGTTGACTGGCCCGACGCCGGGATGCGGTTTGTCGACGACCAGCGCCAGGCCGACGCCGAGGTGGAACATCACCTGGCGAAGCTGCCCGAACACGGCCGGATCCTGAGCGAGTGCGTCAGCCTCCCGCGGGCGCTCGCGTCCGCCGATATCACGGTCGTGCCGCTGTGGAGTCCCGAGGTGCAATGGCTGTACGACCGCGGACTTCCTCCGGCCGAAGTCGCCAGCCGCTGGCGCGCCACGGGTATCCGTTACGTCGTCCTCACCCGCTCGCCCAAGCAGCTGGAGTTCTTCGCGCGCCGGGCGGTCTGGGTGGAGCCCTGGTTTCACATCCACCGCGAGTGGCAGTCGGATCGTTACGTGGTCCTGGAGGTGACGGTCACCCCTGACGCCAAGCCCTGAGCGCTTGGCTGGCTCCGGATCTTACATCAACGCAGGCGCTGCTTCCGGTTAACCGGCGGCACCGGGAGGCGGTTTGCCGTTGTCACCGGGCAGGTTCGCCGGCTCAGTTTCCCGGACCCCACCTGCCCATGGCCAAGAGCAGCCTGAAACGGATGCCGCCGAAGAAGCGCCCGCGGAAAGCCAAGGCGAACAGCCGCGGCGCGGCTGCGGTCGAGTCCGTCCTGCCCGAGCTCACCGGCGACGCGCTGGCCGCGCGGGGCGCGGTCGAGCAGGCCGGCGGCGTGGTGGTGGGCTCGTACCGCGACCCCTTGGGCGGCCGCCCGCTGCTGCTGGCCGTGCTGCCTATCGACCGCGTCGAGCCGACGCCCTTCCAGCGCGATGTCTCGGACATGCACCACAAGAAGCTGGCGGATGTAATCGACCGCACCGGGATCTTCCTTGACCCGATCATCGCGATCACCGCGCCCGCCGGCGGATTCTGGACGCCGAACGGAGGGCACCGTCTCGCCGCGATGCGCCGCCTCGGCGCCAAGGCGATCACGGCACTGGTCGTGCCGCAGCGCGAGGTCGCATGGCAGATCCTCGCGCTCAACACCGAGAAGGCGCACAACCTGAAGGACAAGTCGCTCGAGGTCATCCGCATCTTCCGCAACCTGCTCGAGGCCGACCCGGCGAAGCCCGAGGCCTCGTTCAGCTACTATTTCGAGGAGGCCTCGTACATCAAGATGGGCCTCTGCTACGAGCGGAACGCACGGTTCAGCGGGGCCATCTACCACTCGTTCGTGCGCCGCCTCACCACCTTCGCCGACGCCCCGCTGCGCGAGACGCTCAAGGAGCACGAGCGCCACGCGGGCCTGCTCCTCGAGCTGGATCAGAAGGTCGCCGAGGTCGTGCAGAAGCTGAAGGCCAAGGGTTTCGTCAGCCCCTACCTCAAGACCTTCGTGGTGGCGCGTTCAAATCCGCTGCGGTTCATGAAGGAGCCGCCCGCCTTCGAGGACCTGCTCCGGACGATTCGCGGCAAGGTCGAGCGCTTCAACGTCGACCGGATCCGCCAGGAGGACATCGTCGCGTCCGGGGGCGGTGCGACCGACGACGACTGAGCGCCGCGCTCAGCCGCCCGCGAACACCGGCCGGAAACCAGCTTCGGCGAGAATCTTCGCGACCTGCTCCCGCTTGTCGCCCTGCAGCTCGATCTGGCCGTCCTTCACCGTCCCGCCACAGCCGCACGCCGCGCGCATTTTCTTCGCGAGTTGCTCCTTCTCGGGCAGGCCGATGCCGACGAAACCCCTGACCACCGTGACCGTCTTCCCGCCGCGGTTGCCCGTCTCGCGCACGATGTCGACGCGGCCTCGCGATGGCGGTTGGCGGGGCGCGGACTGCGGATTGACGGGCAGCGAAACCGTTCCGGGCGGCGGCGCGCTCGGCCGTCCGGCAGTGCTAAGGACAGCGAATGGATTCTGGCCCAACGCATGGCCACCGTCGGTGGGAACCTTGTCGCCGGCTGCCATGGTCAGCTCCTCGCCTTGCGTCCACCACACGCGCCGGCAGGGATGTCGGTCTCGCCGCCAAGAAACATCAGGGCTTTCGCGTAACTGCGATTTTGCAGAAAATGCTCCAGCTGCGGATGCAGCAAACCCTCCTGCCGGCCTCGGGTCAGGCACTGATCGAGGCGCTCCATCTCGCTCGCGATCACCTTCCCGTCGGCGCGCTTGATGGCGTCCAGCAATGAGATAACGGCAGCCTTGATCTGGGGCTCAATCGCAGTGGAGGTGTTCAAGCTAATTCCGGAGTTACTCACCTTAAGCATGATTGCAATCCCGGCGAAAGAGGTCGCCGGACTTGTGTCGCCCCGGTGTCGGGCCGAAAGTGGTGGCCTCCGTCGCCAGACCGTCCCACCCGGGTGCAGCCTCCCCTGTTTCCCGCGCAGCCGGCCGCCTAATTTCCCATGAGCCCGCTTTCCGTTTCAGCCAGTGCCAACTCCGCCGTCCTCGAAGCGGCGTACGAGGCCTGGAAGCAGGATCCCGACTCGGTCGACCCAACGTGGCGGGCGTTCTTCCAGGGTTTCACGCTGGGCAGCAACGGCGGCTCGCCGGTCGCGGCGGCCGCGGCCGCCGGCGGCGTCCCGGTAATCGACAGCCTCAAGCAGTCGCACGTCCACTACCTGATCAGCACCTACCGGGCGCTCGGGCACCTCGAGGCCCATCTCGACCCGCTCAGCGAGCCGCCGCCACCACATCCCAAGCTGTCCCTCGAACAGTTCCACCTGGCCGAGGCCGATCTCGAGACCACGTTCGACGTCGGCACCTTCCTCGGCGGCGGCCAGATGAAGCTGCGGGACGTCATCGCCGCCTTGCGGGCGACCTACTGCGGGTCGATCGGCGTCGAGTACACTCACATCCAGGATGTCGACGTGCGCCGGTGGCTGCAGGACCGCATGGAGTCCACGCGCAACCAGCCGCGTTTCTCCCGCGCCGAGCAGGTCCGCATCCTCCGCCGCGTCCACAAGGCCGAGCTCTTCGAGAAATTTCTCCACACCAAGTACGTCGGCCAGAAACGCTTCTCGCTCGAGGGCGGCGAGACCATGATCGCCGCCGTCGATGCCATCATCGAGCACTGCCCGCACGTTGGCGTCGAGGAGGTCGTCATGGGCATGGCCCACCGCGGCCGGCTCAACATCCTCACCAGCGTGATGCGGAAGAACTTCGACCTGCTGTTCGAGCAGTTCTCGGAGAACTACGTCCCCGACGCCGTCGGGGGCGACGGCGACGTGAAGTACCACCTGGGCTACGAGGCCGTGCTCGACACCGCCGCGGGCCGGCCGGTCGAGGTCCGCCTCGCCGCCAACCCGTCCCACCTCGAGATCGTCGACCCGGTCGTCGAGGGCAAGGCCCGGGCGCGCCAGCGCATCCGCGGCGACGAGGAGCGCCGCCGCGTGCTGCCGCTGCTGATCCACGGCGACGCCGCGTTCGCCGGCCAGGGCATCGTCGCGGAAACGATGAACTTCTCGCAGCTGCCCGGCTACCGCACCGGCGGCACGATCCACTTCATCGTCAACAACCAGATCGGCTTCACCACCGACCCGTCCGACGCCCGGTCGACCCGGTACTGCACCGACGTCGCCAAGATGATCGAGGCGCCGATCTTCCATGTGAACGGGGACGACCCCGAGGCCGTCTGCCTGGTCGCCCAGCTCGCGCTCGAGTTCCGCGACCGCTGGCAGCGCGATATCGTCATCGACATGTACTGCTACCGGAAGCACGGGCACAACGAGACGGACGAGCCCGCCTTCACCCAGCCCCTCCTGTACCGGAAGATCGCCGGCCATCCGCAGGTCTCCGCCGTGCTCAGCCGCAAGCTCGTCGCCGGGGGCACGATCACCCCGGCGGAGTCCGACGCCATCCGCGCCGAGTACACCCGCGCCCTGGAAAGCAACCTCGAGAAGGCCAAGGCCTCCGAGACCGCCAAGTCGGCCAAGCGCGCCGCCCTCCTCGAGGCGAAGAAATTCCAGGGGTCCACCGGTTACGTCCAGCCCGACTACCACTTCCGGCCGGTCGCCACCGGCGTGAGTCACGCCGACCTCGGCCGCATCGTGGCCGGCCTCACCACCGTGCCCGCGGGCTTCACCCTGAACCCGAAGATCCGTCGCTTCCTCGACGGGCGCGCGCGATCGTTCCGCGACGGCGGCCCGGTCGACTGGGGCCTTGGCGAGGCCCTCGCCTTCGGCAGTCTCCTGCTCGAGGGCACGCCCGTCCGCCTCAGCGGCCAGGACTGCCAGCGCGGCACGTTCAGCCACCGGCACGCCGTGCTGCACGACGCCGAGACGCTTGAGACCTACACGCCGCTGCAGCACCTCGCGGACCAGCAGGGCCGATTCTGCGTCTACAACTCGCTCCTTTCGGAGGCCGCGGTGCTTGGCTTCGACTATGGCTACTCGCTCGACTACCCCAGCATGCTCTGCATCTGGGAGGCCCAGTTCGGCGACTTCGCCAACGGCGCCCAGGTCGTGATCGACCAGTTCATCGCCAGCGGCGAGTCGAAGTGGCAGCGCACCAGCGGCATTGTTCTCCTCCTGCCCCATGGCTACGAGGGCCAGGGACCCGAGCATTCCTCCGCCCGCCTCGAGCGGTTCCTGCAGGCCTGCGCCGAGGACAACATGCAGGTCGCCAATATCACGACCCCGGCGAATTTTTTCCATGCCCTGCGACGCCAAATGAGGCGCGACTTCCTCAAGCCGCTCATCGTGATGTCGCCGAAGTCCCTGCTGCGCCACCCCGCCGCGACCTCGCGCATCGACGACTTCACCTCCGGCTCGTTCCGCGAGATCATCGACGACGGGCGGTTCGCCACCGCCGGCAGCGGCACCCGCGCCCCGTTCGCCGCCGGCGTCGTCCCGCCGAACCGGGTGATCCTCTGCTCGGGCAAGGTTTACTACGACCTGGTCGACCACCGCGAGAAGCACCAGGTCACCGACACCGCCATCGTCCGGATCGAGCAGCTCTACCCGCTGCACACCCGGCGCCTCGGCGAGATCGCCCGCAAGTACGCCGGCGCCCGGCTGGTGTGGTGCCAGGAGGAATCCCAGAATATGGGCGCCTGGTCCTACATCGCGCCGCTCCTCGAGCACGCCTTCGGGCGCAAGCCCGCCTACGCCGGGCGCGACGCGTCGGCGTCCCCCGCCGTCGGCTCGCTCGCCCTCCACCGTCACGAGCTCGCCGGTCTTCTCCGGGAGGCGTTCGACGCCTGAGGGCGCCACCGCCCGGGCATCAGACACCCAGAAACCAATCCCGAGCCAATGCCGTCCCGATCCCCGCGTCGGGCGCCCGACACTTTCCCACCACCACCATGCTGATCGAAGTCAAAATACCCCCGATGGGCGAATCCATCTCCTCCGGCGTGCTCGTCAAGTGGCACGTGAAGGACGGCGACATTGTGCAGAAGGACCAGCTGCTCTTCGAGCTCGAGACGGACAAGATCACGTCGGAAGGCACCGCCGAGTCCGCCGGCCGGATCTCGCTCCGCGTCGAGGCCGGCGCCGAGGTGAAGATCGGGCAGGTCGTCGCTGCCATCGATCCGGCGACCGTCGGCCAACCGCCGGCCACCGGCAGCCAGCCGTCGGGAGCCAGCGCGCCGTCGCCCGCGCCGCTGCCCGCCGAATCCCGGGCCCTGGTTTCCGAGGTTTCCCCCGCCGTCCGCCGCCTCGCCGCCGAGACCGGCATCGACCCCGCCTCCGTCGCCGGCACCGGCAAGGCCGGTCGCGTCACGAAAGGCGACATGCTGGCGGCGGCGGCCAAGCCCGCCGGCCCCGCCCCGGACGCCCCGAACCCGCCGGCCGAAACCCGCCCTTCGCCGCCAGCGGGCCGCCAGACCCGCCGCAAGCTCTCGCCGCTGCGCCAGAAGATCGCCCAGCGCCTCGTCGCCGCGCAGCATGAGGCCGCCATGCTCACGACCTTCAATGAGGTCGACATGTCCGCCGTCATGCACCTCCGCGCCAAGTATCAGGAGAGTTTCGTCAAGCGGCACGGCGTCAAACTCGGGTTCATGTCGTTCTTCGTGAAGGCCGTCGTGCACGCGCTGCAGGAGGTGCCAGCGGTCAACTCCCAGCTGGCCGGCGACCAGCTCATCGAGAACCATTATTTCGACCTCGGCGTCGCCGTCTCCACGGACCGCGGTCTCCTGGTCCCGGTGGTGAGGGACTGCGACCTCCTCAGCATGGCCGCCATCGAGCAGCAGATTGCCCTCGCCGCCGCCAAGGCCCGCGACGGCAAGGTCACCCTCGCCGACCTTGAAGGCGGCGTCTTCACGATCACCAACGGCGGCATTTTCGGCTCGCTGCTCTCCACCCCGATCATCAATCCGCCGCAGAGCGCGATCCTCGGAATGCACTCGATCACCGAGCGCCCGGTGGCGGTCGACGGCCAGGTCGTGATCCGTCCCATGATGTACGTGGCGCTCAGCTACGACCATCGCGTCATCGACGGCCGGCAGGCCGTCACCTTCCTCGTGAAGGTGAAGCAGATGCTCGAGGACCCCGCGCGCCTCGCCCTGGGAGTGTGACCGATGGAGCGCGGCGGGCGCGCCATTCCCGCCCGCTCCGTCGCCCCGCCACTTCCCGCCACCCACCCCTTGCCAATTTTCCCATGGAATCCTTCGACCTCATCGTGATCGGCGCCGGCCCCGGCGGCTATGTGTGCGCGTTTCGCGCCGCCCAGCTCGGCCTGAAGGTCGCGCTGGTCGAAAAGCGCGCCACCCTCGGCGGCACGTGCCTCAACGTGGGCTGCATCCCGAGCAAGGCCCTGCTCCATTCCAGCGAGCAATTCGCCTTCGCGCGCGCCCACGCCGCCGCCCACGGCATCCGGGTCGCAGGCGTCGAGCTCGATCTCCCCGCGCTCCTGCGGCGCAAGGACGAGGTGGTCGCCAAGAACACCGGCGGACTCGCCCTGCTGGCCCAGGCCCGCAAGGTCGCCGTGCTCACCGGCACCGCCACCTTCCTCTCGCCAAGCACCCTCTCGATCGCCGGCGCCGGCACGCCGCGCGAGGTCACCGCCCGGAATTTCGTCATCGCCACCGGCTCCGCTCCGGTCGAGCTCCCGTTCATGAAGTTCGACGGTCGGACCGTCGTCTCCAGCGACCATGCCATCGCGTTCAGCGAGGTTCCACGGCGGCTGGTCGTGGTCGGCGGCGGGGCCATCGGCCTGGAGCTGGGCTCCGTCTGGGCGCGCCTCGGCAGCGAGGTCACCGTCGTGGAGCTCCTCCCCAAGATTGCCGCCGCCTACGACGACGACGTCGTCCGCACCTTCGCCCGGCTGCTAACCAAGCAGGGCCTCCGCCTCGAGACCGGAGCCAAGGTCACGGGTTTGGCGGACGGCATCCTCACCGCCGAGCGCGACGGCCGGAAGCTCGAGTTTCCCACCGACAAGGTGTTGGTGGCCGTCGGACGCCGGCCGTACACCGACCACCTCGGGCTGGAGAAAGCCGGCGTGCAGCTCGACGCCCAGAGGCGCATCCGGGTCGACGACCACCTCCGCACGACCGCACCGGGCGTCTGGGCGATCGGCGACGTCGTCGCCGGCCCGATGCTGGCGCACAAGGCCGAGGAGGACGGCGCCGCGGTCGCCGAGTGGATCGCGGGCAAGGCCGGCCATGTGAACTGGGACCTCGTGCCCGCCATCGTCTATACGCAGCCCGAGCTCGCCGGCGTGGGCCTCGGCGAGGACGGCGCCAAGGCCGCGGGTCGCGCCGTGAATGTCGGTCGCTTCCAATTCGCCGCCAATGGCCGCGCCCTGGCGGCCGGCGCCGCCGACGGCTACGTGAAGATCATCGCGGACGCGCGGACCGACCGCATCCTCGGGGCCCAGATTCTCGGCCATGGCGCCGGCGAGCTGATCGGCGAAGTTGTCGCCCACATGACCTACGGCGGCAGCGCCGAGGACCTCGGCCGCACGATCCACGCGCACCCAACGATGAGCGAGGCGATCAAGGAAGCCGCCCTGGCCGTCAACAAGGCGGCCATCCACGCGCTCTAGCTGGCGCGCCAAGTCAAAGGTGTAGGCGCAAGCAGGCTCAAAAAAGCGCCGCCCGATCCAAACTTGGTGTCGGGGCGGCGGATTCGAAAGGCTCGACCCCACCGTGCAGTGGGGAGCGCGACCGCGGCAGCGAGCCCCAATTTCCTGCGCCCTTTTCCCGCGACGCCCTCGTCGAAACCGCTCTCGGGCCGTTTTCGGCTCAGATCGCGGTGTGGGCGACACCGAGAATACGAGAGATCCGCCCGGCCGCAGAGCATGTCCCGCCGGCCAGGTCAGGGCCTATAATCACCTGACTCGCTCCGGGGCCTCCGCATCGGCTCCGTGCCCTCCGTGGCGTCAACCCAATCCGAAGTCGCTCCAGCAGCCCGGGCGAATTCAAGCGTGAAGCCGCCACCAGCAAGAGGCGCCGGTCGCATCCGGGCGTTTCTGCTTTCTCCTTTCCCGTCCCGGTTTCATCCTTTCCAACCGTGTCTTCCGCCACCCCTTCCGGCTCTTCCGCACATCTCCGCGGCCTGCAGCTCATGCTGTTGTCGGCCGGCTGTTTCACCGCGAACGCCCTGATCATCCGGGCGCTCGGCGCCGTGCAGGCGGTCGACGTCTGGCTGCTGACCTGCGTGCGCTTCGTGGTGGGGCTGGCACTGATCCTCGTGGCCTTCCGCATCGGGCCTGATGCCTTCCAGCCGCGGAACCTGTTCCGCCACCGGCGGCTGATGGTGCGGGGCCTGCTCGGCGGCGCGGGCATCTACTGCTACTACCTCACGGTCGTGCACCTCGGAGCGGGACGTGCGACCTTCATCAACAACACGTACGTGGCCCTCGGTGCGGTGTTCGCGGTGTTCATGCTCCACGAGCCGCTGCGGACCTCGCTCGCGGTCGGCGGCGCCCTCGCGCTCGGCGGCCTGGCCCTGCTCACGAATGTCCTCGGAACCGGAGGCGGCATCAACGGGTACGACGGACTGGCCATCCTCTCCGCCGTCGCCTCGGCCTACATTGTGGTCACGATCCGCCAGCTGCACGCCGAGGGGGAGCACACCTCGACGATCTTCGCCGCCCAGTGCGTTTACGGCCTGCTGATCTGCGGCGGCCCGGCGGTCGCGCACTGGGCCCCGGTCGGGGCATCCGCCTGGGGACTGATGCTCATCGGCGCGCTCTGCGCCGGCGTCGGCCAGATCTGCATGACCCGCGCGTTCCGCGATCTCCCGGTCGGCGAGGGCTCGCTGCTCCAGATGCTGGTGCCGCTCGGCATCGCCGTCGGCGGCGTGGTGTTCTTCCACGAACGCTTCCTGCCCCATGAACTCATCGGCGCCGCCCTGATCCTCGTCGGCAGCGCCCTGCCGGCGCTCCAACGACCGGGCGCTGGAGCGGGTCGCCAGTAGCTGGTCGAGGGAGATGGCGTCGACCAGCCGGCCCGCCATGGCCGGCGCCGGCTTCCGTCTGCCAGCTACCAATTCCTATTTCCTACCTCCTGGCCGCGGCCTGCCGTTCCTGCCACTCGAAGCGACGCGGGACGGCACGCGGCCGCTCGTAGCGGGTGCCGACGATGATGTAGGCGCGGCGGTAGTCGTCCGACTGGTTGCTCGGGGTGTAGTGGAGGGTCCGCTCCAGGTGAAACGTTGCGCCGCCGGCGGGCAGCTCGCAGGCGACCGCCGAGCCAAAATCGAACGCGCCCGGAACCACCTCCAGGCCCGGCACCTTCGGGTCGTTGCCGATCGGCTGGTGCGGGATCACCTCGAGACGGTGCGAGCCGGGGACAAAATACATGCAGCCGTTCAGCTTCGTCGCAGGCTGCAGCGGCACCCAGACGCTGAGGCCGGAATACTCCTTGGCCGGATTCCAGTAGGCCTCGTCCTGGTGCCACGGCGTCGCGGCGGCGTTGCGCGGCGGCTTGTTGATGGCGTGGTCGCCCACCATCCGGCACTCGGGCCCGAGCAACTGTTGCATCATGGCCTTCACGTTCGCCACCAGCTGGGTGACGAGCAGCTCCGGGGCGTATTTGCCCGGCTGGAGGATCTGCGCGACCGCCTCGCGGCGGCCCTGCTCCTTCGTGCCGGTGAGATTGTAGAGGTCGCCCTCGGTGCGGCTGCGGTCCTCGTTGAACAGCCGGTCGTAGACCGCGCGGACGCGCGGAATCTCGTCGAGGGGCATGACGCGGTCGACGGCGAGATAGCCGTGGGCGTGGAAAAACTCGACCTGCGCGGGCGTGAGGAGCTGGGTCGCCGGGATCGGCGCGGGCGCGCCATAGTCCGGGACGGGCGGTGGGGTCGTCGCATTCATCGCTCGACACCATAATGGGGCCGGCCGAGGGTGGCGTCCGACAATGTGGCACAGTACAAAATCAAACATCCGCACGGTCGCCCGGGGTCCGGTCGTGATCGAGCCCATCATGCCGCCGGAGCAGCTGGCCCGGCGCCGGGAGTGCTTCGAGCGCGAAATCGGGGTGCCAGGGGTGGTGGAGCTGGGCCGCTACCGTTACGCCAGCGCCTACCAGGGGCTCCAGCCCCGGACGCATCCGGACGGGATGGAATTCTGTTTCCTCGCCCGCGGCCACCAGACCTATCGCGTCGGCGGGCAGGTGTACCGGCTCCGCGGCGGCGACCAATACCTCGTCTTTCCCGGCGAGCTGCACGACTCGGCCGACATGCCCGAGGAGAAGGGCGTGCTCTACTGGATGTTCCTGCGGCTCAAGCCGGCCCGCCAGCCGCTGTTGTTCCTCGAGCCCGCCGCGGCCCGCGCGCTCCGCGAGACGCTGCTCGCCCTGCCCTCGCGTCATTTTGCCGCGGAGCCCGGCACGCACCTCCTGCTGGACGAGCTCTTTGACGCGATCGAGCGGGCCCGGTCGCGGCTAGACCGGCTCGGGATCGCGGCCCTCGTGCTGCGCTTCCTCTTCGCCACCATCCGGGCGTCGCATCACAACCGCCGCGCCACGCCCTCGCCCCGCATTCAGCGAAGCCTGGCCCACATCGCCGCCCAGACCGCCGAGCTCCCCAGCGTCCCGCAGCTCGCCCGGCTCGTGCGCCTGTCGCCGTCACGCTTCAAGGCCCGGTTTCGCCAGGAAGTCGGCCTGCCCCCGCGCGAGCACGTGCTGCGACACCGCCTCGGCGTGGCCCAGGCCCGGCTGCGCGAGCCGGAGGCAACCGTGACTGCGGTGGCGCACGAGCTCGGCTTCTCGAGCTCGCAGTATTTCGCGACCGTCTTCCGGCGTTTCACCGGCCTGACACCGACGCAGTTCCGGCGCCAGGCCCGGCTGGAATGACCGGCGCACGACGGTGCGCACGGCCTGAGGTACCGAAGCGTTGCTCCCGCTTCGGTCATTCGAGCCGGACTCCGAACATCGCACGCCGAACGCCCAACGCCGAAGGGCTAGGAAAATCCGGTAGCCTGCGAAGCCGTCGTGTCACGTATTACGTGACACGAGGCTGAGGACAATCCGGCCTCGGGGCTGAGAGTTGAACGGCGCGCGCGGGTGCTTACCCAAGAACTTCGGCGTTGGACGTTCGGCGTGCGATGTTCGGCGTTCGGCCGGGGAGTTGCGCGTCGGTCGGGAGTGGAGCGTCGGAAGTTGACCTTTCCCGCGCGGCAAAATCTCGCTCAGACCTCCTGCTCGATCGCGATGACTTTGCCGTCGCGGAACACCACGCGGAAGTGCTCGTGCACCCGGCGGCCCGGATAGGCGAGATAGTACGGATAGATCGGGCGGTAGCCGTAGAAATAGCGGTGATAGTAGCCGCGGTAGAGCAGCATCCCGTCGTCACCCTCGTAGGTGACATAGCTCCAGATCTCGCTCTGGCCGCTGTGGTCGGTGCGCACCCGGACCCGGTCGGGATCGCCGATCGCCAGCCGCACCATGGTCTGGTCGAAGCCGATGCCAACCTTGCCTTCCTTGATCAGCTGCTGCTGCTCGGGAGTGAGCCGGGCAAACGCCTCGGGGTTCTTCGCGATGCGGGTCTCCGGGGTCGCGCAGCCGGCGAGCAGGACGAGCCCGCCCGCGAGGGCCAGAATCGAAAGTAGGGGTTTCATGATGGAATTGGGGACGATGGATCCTTGGAAAAGTTACCACCCTCCCTGGTTCCCGCCAACGAGGAAGAAACTTGCCCCCGCCGGGGCCCGCGCCGTTCATCGGCACCCGCATGACCACCCTGCTGCTCTGGGACATCGACGGCACCCTGACCCTTTCCGGCGGGGCCGGCATGCGGGCGCTGCAGTCGGCGCTGGCCCGCGAGTTCGGCATCGACCGCTCCCTGGCCGACATCGACTACGCCGGCCGGACCGACCGCCACATCGTCGGCCAGATCTTTGCCCGGTGCGCGCTCCCGGACACGCCGGCCGGCCGCGAGCGGCTGCTGGATGCCTATCTCGCCGAGCTCCCCGCCGCGCTGAACAACCCAGGCACCCGCGTGCTGCCTGGCATCCGGGAGCTGGTCCCGCAATTGGCCACCCGGGCTGACTGCGTCCTGGCCCTGCTCACGGGCAACATCGAGCGCGGCGCCCGCATCAAGCTCGGCCATCACGGCCTGTCCGACTATTTCGGCTTTGGCGCCTTCGCGGACGACAGCCCCGTCCGCAACGACCTCGGGCCGGTGGCGCTGCGCCGCGCCCGCGAGCGGCTCGGCGTGGAGTTTGCCGCCGACCGCGTGTTTGTCATCGGCGACACCCCGCATGACATCGAGTGCGGCAAAGTCATCGGCGCGCGCACCGTGGCGGTGGCCACTGGCCAGTATTCCCTCGCCGAGCTGCAACGGCACCAGCCCGCCTTCTGCTTCGCGGATTTCAGCGACACCGCGGAGTTTCTCCGGGCGGTGGGATTGTCGGATGGGAGGGGCTGAAAAGCGGGACGGCGGATGACGGAAAAGCGGGAAAACGGGAAACTGGGAAACTGGGAAACGGGCTGGTGTGACTGGACTATTGGCGGGACTCGATGGCGGACACCTTGCCGGACTCGAAGGTGACGGTGATGACGCGGGAGTCGCGCCACGCCTGGTCAGTCATCGCGACCGACCCGCCAACGGCCGAAGAGCGGCCGCCCGAGCCCATGCCGACGCCGATGGAAAAATGCGGCCCGTGGTCAAAGTACGTCCAGACCTCCGCCGTGCCCTGCGCGGAGGTGCGGAGCACCTTGCGGTCGGGCTGGCCGAGCGCGACCAGAACCATGTCCGGGGTGAAGCCCACGGCGGCCTGGCCGGCACGGACCTTTTCGCGAACCTCGGCCGGCCAGGAGTCGAACATGGCCTGATTGGACGCGATCCGGTCGGCGGAAGTCGCGCAACCGGCGAGGAGGAGGAGAGACCACACCATCAGGCCACGAATTGGGGAGTTCATGGAATCGGGATTTTGTTTGCTGGGGCCAAACTGAACCGCGCAAATGGACACGGCAATCCTGCCACAGTTTCCCCGCCGTTCATGAAAAAGACGTTTTCGATCGCCATCGGCTCCGACCACGCCGGCTTCGCCTACAAGGAGGCCATCAAGGGCATGCTCCTCGCCGAGGGCCACACGGTCCGTGATTTCGGCACGCATACCGCGGAACGGTGCGACTTTCCCGATTTCTGCTTCCCGGTCGCCCGCGCGATCGCGAGCCACGAGGTCGAGCGCGGAATCGTGCTGGGGGGCTCCGGCAACGGCGAGGCCATGGCCGCCAACCGTGTCCGCGGCGTTCGCTGCGGCGTCTGCTGGTCCGAACAAGTCGCCATCTGGAACCGTTCCCACAACGACGCCAACTGCCTGGCCATCGGCGAACGCACCATCACGCTCGAGGAAGCCTTCCGCATCGTCCGCATCTGGCTCGAAACCGAATTCGAAGGCGGCCGCCACATTCCGCGAATCCAGAAGCTCGATAGCATGGCCTAAAGTCGGTTTCACACCAGAACCGGCCCAAAAGGGTCTCGCTGGTAGTTGC
>JAFEGX010000052.1 GCA_018239675.1 Verrucomicrobiota bacterium | reverse complement strand
TCCTCTCCAGCCTCTATCTCCAGGTGCTGTGCGCGATCGTGCTCGGCGTGGTGCTGGGCCTGGTGGCCCCGGACTGGGCGGTGCCGCTGAAGCCGCTCGGCGACGGCTTCATCAAGCTGATCAAGATGCTCATCGCCCCGATCATCTTCACCACCGTCGTCGTCGGCATCGCGGGGATGGGCGACATGAAGAAGGTCGGCCGGGTCGGGGTGAAGGCGCTGGTCTATTTCGAGGTCGTGACGACCCTCGCGCTGATCATCGGCCTGGTGGTGGCCAATTATTTCCAGCCCGGTGCCGGCGTGCATGCCGCCGCCGCGTCGCTGGACACGAAATCCGTCGCGAGCTACGTGGGCGCGGCCCAGGCGATGAACCCGGTGGACTCAATGCTGCACCTGATCCCGAACACGTTCGTGGGGGCCTTCGTGGACGGTGACATCCTGCAAGTGCTCGTGGTCTCCCTGCTGGCCGGCTTCGCCCTGGCGCGCCTCGGGGAACATGCCCGCCCGGTGATGGCCCTGCTGCACGACGTCGCCCGCCTCTTCTTCAGCATCGTTTCCATCGTCACGCGCCTGGCGCCGGTGGCGGCGTTTGGTGCGATGGCCTTCACCATCGGCAAGTACGGCCTGGGCTCCCTTGCGGCCCTGGCCAAGCTGATGGCCTGCGTCTACCTGACCTGCGGCATCTTCGTGGTGGTCGTGCTTGGCCTGATGGCGCGCCTCGCGGGCTTCAGCCTGTGGAAGATCATCCGGTACATCCGGGACGAACTGCTGATCGTGATCGGCACCTCGTCGTCGGAGGCGGCGCTGCCCGGGCTCATGGACAAGCTGGAGCGGGTGGGCTGCGCGCGACCCGTGGTGGGCCTCGTCGTTCCGGCGGGATATTCCTTCAACCTCGACGGCACCTGCATCTACCTGACCATGGCCGCCCTGTTCATCGCGCAGGCCACGGACACGGGGCTTTCGCTCGCCAGCCAGCTGGGCCTGCTCACCGTGCTGCTCATCACCTCGAAGGGCGCCGCGGGGGTGACCGGCAGCGGCTTCGTCGTCCTGGCGGCGACCCTGGCCGCCACCGGCAAGGTGCCCGTGGCCGGGATGGCGCTGATTCTCGGGGTGGACCGGTTCATGTCCGAGGCGCGGGCGGTCACCAATTTCATCGGCAACACGGTCGCGACGCTCGTCGTCGCCCGTTGGGACGGCGAGTTCGATCCCCGGCGGGCGGGGGCGGTGCTGCGCCAGCCGCCGCCGGAATCGCCGGGCGGTTAACGGAATTTCAGGCAGGATTCAGGCTGCCTTCAGCCGGGGCGCGTAGCCTTCCGCAACCGGCAGCTCCGGTCTCACCGGAGTGATGCCCATCCCCGTTTCTCCCCATGAAAAACCGTTTGGCCCGTGTCTCTCGCTCCATGCTGCGCGCCGTCCTCGGAATGGTCCTGGCCGCGAGCCTCGCCTCCGCCGCCCAAAACGTCGTGCTGGTCCGCACGCCGGCCGGCGCCCCGGTGCCGGACAGCCTCGCGCCGCTCCTGTCCAAGTGGCGGCAGTCGGGCCAGGTGGCCGGCGTGCTCCACCTGACACAGGCCCGGGCCGAGAAGGCCGGGGGCAAGGCCGGCTTCGAGTCCCTCACCGTGCTCGAGTTTCCGAGCAATGCCGCGTACGAGGCGTGGGCCAGCCAGGCCGCCCCGGCGCTGCCCCCGGGCCTGATCGTGCGCCGCGCCGATGCGCTCGTCCACGGCGAGATCTCGCCGCGCGACTCGAACCACTCGGTCTTCATCGTCAATGCCTACACGCCCACCGTGTCGCCGGCGCGCTACGACGAGTTCGCGCAGGGCTACCTGAAGCCGCTGTACGAGGCCCAGCGGGCCGCCAAGAACCTGGTCCGGTACACGATGTACCTCGAGCACGGCGAGGTCGGCAAGGTGAACGCCCTGGCCGTCCTCGAGTACCGCGATCCCGTGGCTTTCGAGCGCAATGTCGCGGTGAAAAAGGCGATCCGCGAGAAGCTGATGGCGACGGTCCCGACCTACGCGCAGTTCCAGCCGGTCAAGGACCGGCTCCGCACCGACGACGGCGGCACGTTCGCGACCTACACCGAGCTGCCGCCGCCGGATCTCGGCGACCTGCCGGCCTACGTGCCGGAGGTGCGGATCGTGGGGGCCGTGCGCATCGTGGGCAGCGAGCTCAAGAACGCGGTGCCGCAGCTGGCGGAGGCGTTCGCGCGGTTCCATCCCGAGGCGCGGGTCTCGACGAACTTCATGACCAGCAGCGAGGGCGGCATCGCCGGCCTCTATTGCGGGATCTCCGACGTCGCCCCGATGGGTGACGACGCGAAGATCACGGACCAGATGCCGTTCTTCAACACGTTCGGCTACATGCCGACCGAGATCTCGGTGGCGACCGGCGGCTATGAGAAGCGCGGCTCGCTCTTTGCCTGGGCCATCGTGGTCAACAAGGACAATCCGCTGGAGGAGATCTCGGTGGACCAGCTCGACCGCACCTTCGGGTCCGAGCGTTCCGGCGGCTGGGAACTGGTGAACGGGAATTTCCTCTACACCGCGAAATACGCCCGCGGCCGGGAGACCAACATCCGGACCTGGGACCAGCTCGGGCTGACGGGCGAGTGGGCCGGCAAGGAGATCCAGACGTTTGGCTACTGTGCGCCGGGCTTCGCCGTCTCGGTGGAACGGAGCTGGTTTCACTGGTCGCACAAGTGGAACGGCAACTTCATGGAATACGTCGAGGCAAAGCAGTGCACGCCGGACGCCGACGGCGCCGCGGTGGCGAGTGAGCGCCCGCTCGAGATGCTCTCCACGAACCGGTATGCGATCGGCATCGCCGCCCTGATGCACGTCAACGACTACCCCAACCTGAAGGTACTGCGGGTCATCCCGCGCGGCGGCGGACCGGCGGTGGCGCTCACCCCGGACAACGTCGCCAACCGCACCTATCCCCTGATCCGCGACGCCTACTTCTACGTCAACAAGGCGCCCGGTCGGCCGCTGGACCCGCGGGCCCGCGAATTCATGCGGTTCGTGCTCAGCCGCGAGGGCCAGGAGATCATGGCCAAGGTCGGGTTCTACTATCCGCTCCCCGCGGCCTACCTGAAGGAGCAGCTCAAGAAACTGGACTAGGCTTTGGCTTCAGGTTGTTCCTCCCGATCCGGATCGACCGCAAACGTCGCGAAGACCAGCCCCGCTTGGGTTTCGTGACTTCCGTGGTGAAACCAAACCTCAGGCCAGGCCTTCGACCCGCTCAGGGCAGGTCCCCGAACCCCTCATGAGAATCATCGCACAATCCACCCTCGCCGCGGCCGCGGTGCTGCTCGCCGCTCCGCTGCCGCCGGTCCGCGCCGCAGATGACGCCTCGCCTGACACGATCAACGCCCTCAAGGCGCAGGCCGACCACTTCCGCATCGTCCGAGAGCGGGGCGAGAAGGCCTACTACCAGCCGCGGTTCGATCTCAGCGCGCTGCCGCACTACCAGCCGGAAAAGCTGCTTACGGGCTGGCTCAAGATCCATGGCAACAACTACATCGCCGACGGGCTGCTCGGCGAGTACTGGGCCAAGGCGTTCGCGAAGTTCCAGCCCGGCATCCGCATCTCGTACTACCTGCCGACATCCGCCGGCTCGTTTGGTGCGCTCGACTACAATCAGGCCGACCTGATCTTTTCCCACCGGCCCGGCTTCTACGACCTGCTTGCCTACGAGCGCATGAAGAATTGCGACCCGGTCGAAATCGCGGCCGTCACCGGTTCCTTCGACGTCGGTGGCTGGGAGAATTCCTTCACGATCATCGTCAACGACCAGAATCCCCTCAAGGGCCTCACGATGGAACAGCTCGACGGGATCTTCGGCGCTGAACGCGAGGGCGGCTGGGTCGGCACGAACTGGCGGCCCGACCTCGCCCGCGGGCCCGAGAAGAACATCCGCACCTGGGGACAGCTCGGCCTGACCGGCGAGTGGGCGGACCAGCCGATCCATGTGTACGGCTTCGCCATCCGCTACAACACCGCCACGGCGTTCTGCGACCTGGTCCTCAAGGGCAGCGACAAGTGGAACGAAACGATCAAGGCCTACGGGAACTACATGGCTCCGGACGGCAAGCGCCACATCGAGGCCGACCAGATCACCGACGCGATCGGCCGGGACAAGTACGCCATCGGCTTCAACCGCTACCGCGGCGAGCGTCCCCACATCAAGCGCCTCGCCATTGGCGCGGGCGGCGGTCCGCTGGTGGAACACACCATCGACAACGTCCAGAACGGCTCCTACCCGCTGCGGACCCAGGTCTATTTCTACACGACGGTCCTGCCCGGGCAAAAGATGGACCCGATGGTGCGGGAGTTCCTCCGGTTCATCGTGAGCCAGGAGGGCCAGGCCGAGGTCCAGCGCGACGGCAAGTACCTCCCGCTCACGGCGAAAATGGCGAAGGAGCAGCTCGAGAAACTCCCATGAAGCTGCGGCTGAGCCTGCTGTTTGGTCTCGCCGGAGCGCTCGTCTTTTCGGCCGCGGCGCTCCCGGCCAAGAACGCGGCCCGTGACTCCAGCGGTCTCGCGATGCAGGAGGCGCGGGCCGAGGGTCTCAGGCTCAAGGGCAAGAAGGCCTACTATCCGGCCGACAAATGGGACCTGTCTGACCTGCCCGCCTACGTTCCGGACCAGACGGTCGCGGGCACGATCCGGCTTTGGGGGAGTAACTACCTCGTCGACGGCAACCTCGCGGAGTATTGGGAAAAGGCGTTCCAGAAGTTTCAGCCGGGCGCAAAATTCGAGTATCACATGCTCACGACCAGGGCCGCCGTGCCGTCGCTGGTCTTCGGGGTGGCGGACGTCGGCATTGGCCGGAAAATCAAGACGGAGGAGCTGCAGCTCTACCAGCGCTACAAGAACCGCGACCCGCGCGAAATCGTCGTGGCCACGGGCTCGTACAACGTCACCGGCTGGAATCCGGGCTTCGGCATCGTGGTGCACCGGGACAACCCCCTCGCGCGGATCACGCTCGAACAGCTGGACGGGATCTTCGGCGCCGAGCGGCTGGGCGGGTGGGTCGGCACCGACTGGCACCCGGAGTTCGCCCGCGGACCCGAGAAGAACCTGCGGCGCTGGGGTCAGCTGGGCCTGACCGGCGAGTGGGCCGACCGGGCGATCACGCCCTACGGGCTCAACCAGCGCTATAGCCAGGCGTCGTGGATGTCGGACCGCATCCTTGCCGGCAGCGACAAGTGGAACGAGCGCCTGCGGATCTATGCCAACTACGCGGCGGCCGACGCCGACGGCAAGGGCAGCTCGATGGGATTCGGCCGCCTCAAGCGCGGACTAAACGAGGACCTGGTCCGCGATCCCTCCGGCATCGCCTATGTCGGCTCGCCGGTTGGCCCGAATTTGCCGCCGGAGCTCAAGCTGCTGGAGGTCGCGGAAACCTCCGCGGGCCCGTACTACGCCTACACGATCGAGAACCTGCGCAGCCGGAAATATCCGCTGCACGACGAGATCTATGCCTACTGCGACGCGCCGCTGGACCCGAAGGTGCGCGAATACCTCCGGTTCATCCTCAGCCGGGAAGGGCAGGAGGCGGTCATGCGCGACGGCAAATACCTTCCGCTCACGGCCGAGGCCGTGAGGGAGCAACTCCGGAAACTCGACTGAACCCCATGCCATGAACACCCGAGCAATCATCTCCCTCGTGCTGGCCGTAGCGGCTGGCGCGCTCCTGCCGGCCCAGCCCGCCAACCAGGACACCTCCGGCCTCGGCATGCAGAAGGCCCGGGCGGAGGGCCTGGTCAAGAAGGGCAAGAAAGCCTACTATCCCGCGAACCAGTGGGATCTCGGCGACCTGCCGGCCTATGTGCCCAGGCAGAAGGTGACCGGCACGATTCGCCTCTGGGGCAGCAACTACATCGTGGACGGCAACGTCGGCGAGTACTGGGAAAAGGCGTTCCAGAAATACCATCCCGGTGTGAAATTCGAGTATCACATGCTGACGACCCGTGCGGCGGTGCCGTCGCTGGTCTTCGGCGTTTCCGATCTCGGAATGGGGCGCAAGATCACCACGGAGGAACTGCAGCTCTACCAGCGCTACAAGGGCCGTGACCCGCTCGAAATTGTCATCGCCACGGGCTCCTACGACGTCACGGGCTGGCAGCCGGCGTTCGGCATCGTCGTCCACCAGGACAACCCGCTCACCCGGATCACGCTCGAGCAGCTCGACGGGATTTTCGGCGCCGAGCGGCTGGGAGGGTGGGTCGGCACCGACTGGCACCCGGAATTCGCCCGCGGTCCGGAGAAAAACCTCCGCACGTGGGGCCAGCTTGGACTCACGGGTGAATGGGCGAACCGGGAGATCATCCCCTACGGCCTGAACCAGCGCTACCACCAGGCGGTGGAGATTTCCGACGCGATCCTCCAGGGCAGCGACAAGTGGAACGAGAAGCTCCGCATCTACGCGAACTACGTGGACACCGGGAAATCCGCCGCCGAGAGCGGCATGGGTTTCGGCGCCCTGAAGCGCGGGCTGAATGACGACCTGGTCAAGGACCGCTATGGCATCGCGTACGTCGCGGCGCCGGTCGGGAAGAACTTGCCCAAGGAACTCAAGGTGCTCGAACTCGCCCGCACCGCCGGTGGCCCGTACTACGCGTACACCTTGGAAAACATCCGGAGCCGGCGGTATCCGCTCTCTGACGAGATCTACGCCTACTGCGACAATCCGATGGACCCGATGGTGCGGGAGTACCTGCGCTTCATCGTCAGCCGCGAGGGCCAGGAGGCGGTAATGCGCGACGGCAAGTACCTGCCGCTCACCGCGGAGGTCTGCCGCGAGATGCTGAAGAAGCTCGAGTGATGCGGCGCTGGTCCCACCTTTTTCTGATCCCTGGCGTGCTGGGTTTCACGCTTGCCGCCGGGGTCGCCGTGCCCGATGCGGCCGAACGGGCGGTGGCTCAGCTGGCGCCGTATGCGCCTGGCGGCCAGGTGCAGGGTGTGGTCCGCCTCTGGGGCCACGGCAGTCCCAAGCGCGACTTCATGGGCCGGCTCATGGCGGCCTGGATCGACGGATTCCGGCGCCGGCAGCCCGGCGTGACGTTTGAGAACCACCTCTATGGGACCGCCTCCGCCATCGGCGCGCTCTACACCGGGGCGGGGGACCTCGCGCTGCTCGGCGAGGAGATCAGCCCGGCGGCGGCCGTGGCGTTCCGCCGGGCGAAGGGCTACGATCCCACCGGAATCGAAATCGCGACGGGCAGTCTCGACGTGAACTATTTCGACTATGCGCACATGGTCTTTGTGCACCGCGACAATCCCGTCGCGGGCCTCACGCTGGCCCAGCTGGACGCGATTTTTGGGGCGGAGCATCGCCGCGGGCCGCGCAATCTCCGAAACTGGGGCGGGCTCGGATTGACCGGCGAATGGCAGGCCCGGCCGATCCGCCCGTACGGCTGGCAGGCCGACGTTGATTTCGCCCTGTTCTTCCGCGAGCGCGTGCTGGAGGACAGTCACCGCTGGAACCCGGCGCTGAGGGAATTCACGCACCTCAGGCGTCCTGACGGGAGCCAGTACGACCACGGGCAGCGCATCCTCGACGCTCTGGCGGAGGACCCGGCAGGCATCGCGCTCTCGAATGTCCGCTATGCCAATCCCGCGGTCCGGGCGCTGCCGCTCGCCCGTGCCGCCGGCGAACCGTATTATCCCCCCACGGCCGCAAACCTGATCGCGCAGACCTATCCGCTCGTGCGGATCATCCCGGCCTATGTTGACCGGCCACCCGGCCAGCCGGTCGCGCCGGCGGTCCGCGAGTTTCTCCGGTTTGTGCTCAGTCGTGAGGGTCAGGAGCTGCTCGTGCGGGAGAGCGGCTACCTGCCGCTTGGTCCGGCGGCGGTCCGCCGCCAGCTTGAGATCCTCCAATGAGACCAAGCCGGATTCTCGCCGTTTGCGTGCTCGCGATCCGCGCCTTGGCCGGTCCGGAGGCGCTGCCTCCGCCCGTGCCGGCCGACGGAATTCTCCGCATCGCGGGGAATCCGGAGCTGCTTCCCCTCGTCAACCGCTGGGCGGCGGAGTTTCAACGCCGCCATCCGCGCGTGCCGGTGGAGGTGCGCCTGACGGGCAGCGACACCGGCATGGCCGAACTCTACACGGGTCAGGCCAATCTGGTGCTGCTGGGCCGCGAGCCCACGTCGAGCGAGGTGCAGGCTTTTGAGTGGGTCTTCCGCTACCGTCCCACCCAGGTGGCCATCCTGACCGGCAGCCTCGACCGTCCCGGCCGGTCGCCCGCGCTCGCGATCTTCGTCCACCCCTCGAACCCGCTGGCGAAACTCTCGCTTTCCCAGCTGGCGGCGATTTTCCAGCCGGACGAGACCGGCGGCGCGACCTCGATCCGCACGTGGGGCCAGCTCGGGTTGGGCGGCGACTGGACCGGCCGCGCGATCCACCTCTATGCGCCCGACCTCACTTCGGGCTCCGGACGGTTCTTCCGTCAGGTCGTGCTCGGCGACAGCCGGTTCGCGCCGTGGGAACGATTGACGGAGGTGTCCGACACGAGCCTATCGTCAAACGATGCCGGCGAAAAGATCCTCGCCGCGCTTGCCCGGGACCCGGACGGGCTGGCGGTGGCGTGGCTTGGCTGTAACGTCCCCGGCGTGCGGCTGGTCGCATTGCAGGCCACGGCTGCGGCGACCGCGGTCTTGCCGACGGCGGAGACCCTGGTCGACCGGACCTATCCGCTGACCCGCACGGTCTGGACCTGCTTCCATCGTCCGCCGGGCGGATCCGCCAGTCCGGTGGTCCGCGACTTCCTGCGCCTGGTGCTCAGTCCGCCAGGGCAGGGGGCGGCGAACGCCGAGATGGGTTATCTCCCGCTGCGCGCGGAGACCGCCGCGGCGCAGGCCCGGTTGGTCGAATGAACCCTCACCTTTCCGCATGAAAAGAACCCTGGCCCATCGCCTCGTCCCACTGCTGCTTGCCGCCGGCCTGGCGCTGGCGCCCGCCCACGGAGCCGAGTCCAGATACGGCCTGGCTGCGGACAACCACATCCTGGCGCAGAAGATCGTGAATGGGCTGGTGGCCACCCATCCGGAGCTGCTCACTGCAGGCATGCATTGCGTGCCGCCCGACGGCGCGGCCCAGACGATCATCGCGTCCACGCTGAATGTGATCGGCAAGCGGAGTGACCCGCCCGATGTCGAGGTCGGCGCGCGGGGCGAGACGATCATCTCGCCGAACCTGAAGATCCCGAAACTCGGGATCATGCTGCCGCTGCGCGACCAGCGCGGCCGGGAGATCGGCGCGCTGGCCCTCGCTTTCAAGTACCGCGCCGGGGAGGACCAGGTGAAGTACCTGGCCGAGGCGACGGCGATCCGCGACCAGGTGGCGCGGCAAATTCCGGCATTGGCCGCCCTTTTCACGGTCGTGCACTGAAACTCACCTAAACTGTTCTGAACGGTGTTGTGACCATCATTGATTTCACAGGAGGCAACGGAGGGAACAGAGGAGATGGGCAACCGCTAATGTTCGCTAATCCGCACCAAATCGGCTCGGAACCATTAACGTGAATCAGAGGTTTCTCTCCTCTGTTCCCTCCGTTGCCTCCTGTGAAGTGAACATCCGCCACGCTCGGCTTATCGGCACTAGCTACCCATTCCCATGTACCGTTTCAGTCGCACTCTGGTTCATCGCGTAGCGTTCGGCATCATCCTCGCCGCCCTGGCGCATTCGGCCCGGGCTGGCGAGTTCGACCTCAGCGGACTGCCGGACTACGTGCCGCAGCAGCGCGTGTCCGGCGTCATCCGCAACTACGGCTTTGCCTTCGGCGGGCTGCTGAAGATCTGGGAGGACGGCTTTCGGAAGTACCATCCGGATGTGACGTTCCAGGACACGCTGCCGACCAGTGACGCGGCGTTCGCGGCGCTCGTGACCGGCGTCACCGACCTCGCGCCAGATGGCGGCGAGCCGGCGATCACGGAGCTGCTGTCATTCTTTGAAGTCTACGGCTACCACGCGACCGACATCACGGTAGCGTCGGGCACCTATGACGTCGAAGGCCGGTCGCCGGGCATCGTGGTGTATGTGCATCCCGACAACCCGCTGACCGGACTCACGCTGCGACAGCTTGACGGAATTTTCGGCGCGGAGCGGAACGGCGCCCTGCGCGGCTTCAAGTGGGACCTCAAGGCGGCGCGTGGGCCGCAGGGCAACATCCGCACCTGGGGCGAGCTGGGCCTGAAAGGGGAGTGGGCGGACCAGCCCATCCACACCTACGGTCACGCGCCGTCGGGCACGACACGGTTCTTCCAGCTCCGCGTGCTCCACAACAGTGACAAGTGGAACCCGAACTACCGCGGCTACGTGGAAACCGGGAGCAAGATGATCGACGACGACGATCGCGCGGAGCAGCGGGGTGGAGTGCAGTACATGCTAAAGGAGGAACTGCTGAATGACCGCTACGGCATCGCCTGGACCATCGTTCCGCAGGCCGCCAAGGTGCCGGGCCCGAAGCCGATCGCGCTCGCGGTGGACTCGGGCGGTCCGTACGTGGTCCCGAGCCGGGCCACGTTCCAGGACCGCACCTATCCGCTCGTGCGCAACCTCTACTTTTACCTCAACCGGCGCCCGGCCACAGCGGTGGACCCGAAGCTCCGCGAGTTCCTGCGTTACATCCTCAGCCGCGAGGGCCAGGAGGCGATCGTGGCCAACGGCAATTACCTCCCTCTGCCCGCCGACGTGGCCGCCGCGCAGCGCGCGCGGCTCGACTGAGGAGGGCTCCCGATTCCGATTGCACAGGAGTTAACGAAGGGAACGGAGGACGGGCGGTCGGTGGAGCTTAGCTTCCACGGTTTTCTTCTGGGCGGCTCGAATTGATTTTGTACCACGTTATCCGTGCCAAAAAGTAATAGCTCCACTCCTTTCCGGCCGGCAGGGAATACCAAGACGCTGCGAGCGTGCCAGGTCTGAGCTCAATTCTCTCTGTTCCCTCCTGTGCAAACCGAATTGTACCGCCGCCGCTCTGGGCTCGAGACTGAACGGAAATTCAGGCGGGGTTCAGGCCGGATTTAGAAACGAGGCGCACCCTGTCTCATCCTTACCCCACCATGGACCGTTCTCCTGATCTCGAGAAGGAAATACCCCGCCACCCGTTTTCTGTCCGCGTCGTCCACTGGTTGATCGCGCTTTGCTTCATCCTGGCGATGGCCACGGGCCTGACGCTCTACTGGTCCAGCATCCTGAAGTGGGCGGTGCCGTATTTCGGCGGGGAGCACAGCACGATCGCCATGCATTTTTTGGCCGGGCTGGCGCTGGCCGCTTTCGCCCTGCCCATCTTTTTCCTGTGGCGCAAGCGCATGCGGTGGACCACGACGGACACCTATTTTGTCCGGCACATTCGGGATCATGCCATGCGGCCGGATCAGCTGCCTCCGCCTGACACGGGATTTTTCAACGGTGGCCAGAAGCTCTATTTCTGGGCCTTCATCGCCAGCACGGCTTACCTGCTGGTCACCGGCTTGGTGTGGTGGTGGCGGCGCGAGCCCTGGATGCCGCGGGAAGTTTATGTGGTCGCCCGCACCAGCCACCGGGTGGTGAGCGTGATCATGTCCGGCAGCCTGTTGATTCACGTCTACAAGGCCACGATCGGCGAGCCCGGCACGTTCGCTTCCATGGTGAAGGGGACCGTCACCAGCGGCTGGGCCCGCCTGCGCCGCCCCGCCTGGTCTCGCGAACTGGAGGGCCGGCAATGAACCCTCCCGGGTCAACCCCGGGCACGCTGCTCGCGCCCGGCCTGCGTTCCGCGTTGCTCGGCCTCGGGTTGGCGATCCTGACCATCCTGTACGGCCAGGGCATGGGCGTTTTTTTCGGGCTCAACGAGGAAGCCATCCAAAACCAGCTCAAGACTTCGGCGGCGGCGGTGCGGCTCACGGCCTACAACGGAGATGATGCCGCCATCAAAGTGGTGCTCGGCAACGCCTGGAACTTCATCCGTCGCGCCCACCTGCACGCGGGCGGCATGGGGACCACGGCATTTGCGCTCATGCTGGTGGTGGGCTTCCTGAATCCGCCGCGGCTGGCAGCCTGGCTTATTGGAATCGGACTTGGCGCAGGCGGACTCGGATATTCGGCTTTCTGGATGTGGGCCGGCCTGCGTGCTCCCGGCCTCGGCGGCACCAAGGCGGCCAAGGAGTCGTTGCGATGGCTGGCCATGTCATCCTCCGGGGCATTTGTTGTGGCCACCCTGGCCGTGCTCGTCCTCCTGATCATTGCCATGGTTTCACGCCCCCGGAAAGACTCACCGAAGAACTGAGCAGCGCCGGAAACACCCCGCTTGGCCGGTCGCTGCGCCCTTACTTCCCCATGAAAAATCCCCCCGGCTCCGCACCCGTCGCCTCCCGTTTCTGGCCCGATGGCTGGTGGAAACTGATGGAGACCCGCGTCGGCGTCCTGCCCGTGCCCGTGCTGGTGATTCTGGTGTCGGTGCTCACGGCGTTCATCTATGCCGGAAAATTCCCCGCCTCGGGCAAGACCCCCAACGACGTCTGCACGATGCTGGCCGTGCTGGCGGTCGGCGGTTTTGTGTGTGCCGAGCTCGGCAAGCGCCTGCCGGTCATCAAGGAGATCGGCGGCGCCGCCATCTTCGCCACGTTCATCCCGTCCTATCTGGCCTTCAACAATCTCGTGCCGAAGGTGATCATCCAGACGGTCACCGATTTCACCAAGGCGACCAACTTCCTCTATCTGTTCATCGCGAGCATCATCGTCGGCTCCATCCTCAGCATGGATCGCACGGTGTTGATCCGGGGCTTCCTCAAGATCTTCATTCCGCTCGCGGCGGGCTCGGTCGCCGCCGCCCTCGTCGGCACGGGCGCGGGCATGCTGCTCGGGCTCGGCGCGAAGCACACGTTCTTCTACATCGTGGTGCCCATCATGGGTGGCGGCGTGGGCGAGGGCGCGATCCCGCTGTCCGTCGGCTACTCGGAGATCCTGCACCTCAGGCAGGGCGACGAATTCGCCCGCGTGCTGCCGCCCGTCATGTTCGGCAGCCTCACCGCGATTCTCCTCTCCGGCACGCTGAACTTCCTCGGCAAGCGGTTCCCGCACCTCACGGGCGAGGGCCGGCTGCAGCCGGGCGAGCAGGACGACCTCCATCCGCAGCAGGAGGAGATCACCGGCCACATGGACGTCAGCCACATCGCCGCCGGCGCGAGCATCGCCATCACCCTCTACCTGCTCGGCGTCGCCGCCGGCACGCTACCGCCCGAGGCCTACCGGCTCCCGGCGCCCGTCGTCATGCTGTTCTTCGCCGTCGTGGTGAAGCTCGCGATGGCGGTGCCGCCCGCCCTGCAGCAGGGCGCGGGCGTGGTCTACAAGTTCTTCCGCACCGCTGTCACGTACCCGCTGCTGTTCGCGATCGGCGTCGCCCTCACGCCGTGGGACAAACTGATGGAGGCGCTCCATCCGGCGAATCTTGCGACGATTGTCGCGACGGTCACGACCCTCATGACCACCGGCTACTTTGTGGGTCGCTGGGTGAAGCTTTATCCCATCGAGGCCGCGATCGTGAATGCCTGCCACAGTGGCCAGGGCGGCACCGGCGACGTTGCCATCCTCACCGCGGCGAACCGCATGCAGCTGATGCCGTTCGCCCAGATCGCCACCCGCATCGGCGGCGCCATCACCGTCACGCTCGCGCTGGTCGCTCTGCGGTGGCTGGCGTGAACCCTCCCCCAGGAACACCATGAAAATCTTCTTCCCGCGCCTGGGGCTCGCGCTCCTGCTGGCCTCAGCCGGATTCCGGTCCTCGGCCTTGGCCGCCGGCCACCATGTCCTGTTCGTCAGCCAGGCCAAGGCCGCGCCGGAAATCGTCGCGGCTGATGCCAAGGCGCAGGAGCATCTCCGGGCGCTCGGTTACGTCGTCACGTTCGCGGACCAACGGGACCCGCTGAATGTCGCGGGTCAGGATGTCGTCGTCATTTCCTCCGGCGTCAGCGCCCATGTGGTCGAGGGCAAGTTCAAGTCCGTTCCCGTCCCGGTGGTCACCTGGGAGGCTTACATTCTTCCGCACATGGGTCTGACCGGGAAAAAGGAGGAGACCGATTTCGGCACCAAGGAGGGCAAGAACCGCTATCTCTGGATGGTGAACGCCCCGCAGGCGTTGTCCGCCGGCCTGCCGGCCGGGCTGCTCAATGTGGTGCAGAAGGGCGGGCCGATGAACTGGGGCCGGCCGGGTCCGGGCGCGATCGTCATCGCAACGCTGCCCGGCGAACTCGGAAAGTCGCCGCTGTTCGCCTACGAGCGCGGCGCCACGATGGACGGCGAGAACCTCGCGCCGGCCCGCCGGGTGATGCTCTTCCTCGACAATACCACTTTTCCGCTGCTGAACGACGCCGGGCTGAAGCTCTTTGACGCCGCGGTGCAGTGGGCGGCCGAGGGCAAGTGACGATGTGCCCGCGTCGTGCCGGCCCACCTCACGCGAGGCCGAGCCGCACCCGGGCGCTCCAGAGGAACGGGCGGGGCTGGTCGCCGAGGGTGCGCGCCGCCGTCGCACGCAGGCGCGTGAGGCCCAGCTCCTCCTCGGTGCTGCCCGCGCGCAGCAGCGCGACGGCGTAACCTTGGCTCAGCATCAGCCCGACCAGGCGCTCGGCATCGCCATCGTCCCAATGGTGCAGGACCACCTCGCGGACCTGCCGGAACCGGCCGGACGCCTGCATGCGTTCCAGGTGGCCGGACTTGGGCCAGTGCCTCAGGCCGGCATCGACCTTGCGCTCCCGCTCGAGCCGGCGTCCCGTCTCGATGCACGCCTCGAACGCCGCGTCGGCCTCCCACGACGCCGTGACCGGCGGCCAATCGTAGTCGCAGGAGAGAAAGACGCCGCCGGGCCGCAGGATCCGGACGGCCTCGGCGAAGGTTGAGCCGGGCTCCATCCAGTGCAGGGCCTGCATGCAGCACACCACGTCGGCCGCGTGGTCCGGCAGTCCGGTCCGGTGCGAGAAGCCCTCGCTGTATTCCACATTCGCAGCAGTGGTCCCGGCGCGCGCCTGTTGGCGCATGTCGGCGGTCGGCTCGACGCCGACCACGCGATCCGCCCGCGGCGCCCAGTAGCGCGTGGACAATCCCGTGCCGCTTCCGAGGTCCACCACCAGCCGCGGCCTGACCTGGCCGGTGGCGTGTGCGGCGAGCTGGGCGAGGTCCTCAGGTGGGCCCGGCCGGCACCGGTCATAGTGGCCGGCAAAGCCGGTGAAGCGGGCCAGGTTCACCGCAAAGTCGCGGGTGTCGCTCATCGTTCAAGTTTGGCCAATTCGACCGCGGCCTCGTCGGCCCGCAACGGGAAATACGCCGAGGTCGGGATGAACGCCTGCCCGTCGCGGCTGAGGATGAAGCGCAGAAACTCCCTCACCTGCGGGGCGAGCTTTTCGCCGGGCGCGCGATTCAGCCGGATGTACATGTAGCGGGTCAGGGGATATTCGCCGCTCGCGACGGTGGCGGCGGTTCCCGTCACGAATGCACCGCCGTCCTCGGCCGCGAGCGGCACCGCGCGCAGGCCGGGCCCGCCGTCCTCGAATCCGCCGAAGCCGATGGCGTCCTCGTCGCGCGCCATGGCGGCCGCGATCTCGGCCGCGCCGCCCTCCGTGAGATCCGTGCGCCAGGGCGCCCCGTGCAATACGCTCAGCTGCAGCGACATCGCGTTGGGGGTCACCCGCGTCGGCAGGTAGACGCGGATCGGGCGCTCGGCCCACGCGCCCGTCAGGCCGAGCTGACCCCAGCGCGTCAACGGCCGGTCGCGGCGGAACACGGCCTCAACCTGCGCCACGGTGAGCCCGCGCAGCGGGTTGCCGGCGTGGACGAAGATCGCCTGGGCCGTCGTGCGCTGCGGGGTGTTGAACCCGCCCCGCGCCACGCGAATCTCGAGCGGCGCCGGCTGCCCGCGCACCGCCTGGTAGATGACCTTCTCCCCGGGCCAGAGCTCGCGCCCCATCGGGGCGAGATCCGTTTCGCCCGCGAGCAGCGCCTGGAAGCCGTTGAGCGTGCCCTCGTGGGACCACCGGTCGCCCTTGTGCACGCCGGGATGAATCCGGCAGAAGGCGCGCATCCAGGACTCGACGAGCGACTGCATCCCGTCGCTGCCGACATTGGAGATTGGTCCGCTGACCGGGCCGGTTGTCTGGTAGGCGGGCAGCCGCGGGTCGAGCGGCGCCAGGTAGCCGTCGAGCCAGGCGCGCTCCACGGCGGCGGCCTTGGCGTCGAGCGGGAAAAAATGCGGATAGGCCGCGAGGATGGCCTGACCCTCACGGCTCAGGACGAACGACACGAACTCCCGGGTCTTCGCCGGCAGCGGCGCCCCGGGCCGGCGGTTCATGGCCAGATAGAGCGGGCGGACGAGCGGGTAGGTCCGGTCGGCCACCGTGGCGTCCGATGCCGTGACAAACGGGCCGGACGCGGATTCCCCGAGCGCCAGCGGACGCACTCCGGTGCCCGGCAGGAATCCCGCAAGGCCGATCGCCCCCGGGACCCGCGTCACCCGCGCCAGCACATCGGCCGGCGTCTTCTCGGTCTCGACCGCCGCGCACCACGGGCCGTCGAGCAGCACCCGGTGTTGGAACTGCAGCGTGGGCGTGGAGTAGTCGGGCGGCGCGACGATGACGACCGGCCGATCGGCCCAGTCGCCCGTCAAGCCCAGCTGACCCCAGGTGGTGACCGCGGCCGGCGCGCCGCGGCGGCGGGCGGCGCCGAACACCGCGTCGAGCTGGGAGAGCGAGAGGTGGGAGAGGGGATTGGCGGCGTTGACGTACACCGCGAGGGCGCCGGCCTGCGCGGCCGGCTGGAAACTGCCGGTGCCCACGCGGACGACGAACGGCTCCCGCATCATGTCGCCCTTGAACTGGTGACCGTACGGGGCGAGCTCGGCGGGCCAGAAGTCGCGGCCGAGCGGCGCCACGTCGGTGACCTCGAGCATCAGGGCGCCCATGGCGGCGGCGCCTCCGGGATGGTGCCAGCGTTCGCCGCGCGTGACCGCGGGCTGGTGGGCCTGGAACGCCTTCAGCCACGCCTCCATCAACGGGGCGAGCGCGTCATCGCCGACGCTGTTCAACCCGCCGCCGACCACCTGTTCGGCGTGGTAGTCGGGCAGCGCCGGATCGGCCGTCCCGGCACCGAACAGCGGGACCGCGAGGACACTCGCCAGGAAACCGAGGCACCGGCGCGCGCTCATGGCCCGGCCAGCTGCGCGCGCGAGGCGGCGGCCTGCCCACTGCGCAGCGGGAGGAAGATGGCCTGGCCGCGCACGACCTGCTGGCCCTCGCGGCTGAGGATGAAGCGGGCGAACTCCTCGAGCGCCGGATTCAGGCGCTTGCCCGGGGCCCGGTTGACATTGAGGTAAACGAGGCGGCTGAGCGGATACGCGGCCCGTGCCACCTCCTCGTAATCAGGCAGGACGGCCGGGGCGCCCGCTTCGCCGGACAGGGCCAGCAGCTTCACGCCGTCGCCGACGTAGGCCAGGCCGGCGTAACCCAGGGCGTAGCGGTCGGCCGCGACGGCCGGCGAGACCGGGAAGACCGTCTCGACGAAGTTCAGGTCGGGTCGCCACTCGCCGCGGCGCGGACCGACGCTGAGGACCCGCTGGCGGACGAATTCCTCGAAGCCGTTCCACGGCTTGACCGCCCAGACGTGGATCGGCTGGTCGGCCCATTCACCGGTCAGGCCGAGCTGGCCCCACTTCGTGATCGGCGGGCCCCCGCGGAGGCGCGTCGACGACAGCAGGGCATCCAGCTGGGTGAAGCTCAGTTGGCGGAGGGGATTGTCGGGGTGGACGAAGAACACCACCGAGTCGAGGAAGCCGAAGTGCCGCCACGTGCCGCCGGAGATCGGCAGGCTGGTGGGGTCGTAGCCGAACCGCTGCCGAAACCCGGAGACGTCGGTGGGCTTCAACTCGCGCGAGACGGCGACAAAATCGATGCCGCCCTTGATGAGCTCGATCGCCCCAAGGCTGCCGGCGTACGGCGGCGGCACGTCGATGATGACGTTCGGGTAAAATTTCCGGAACTCCGCGGCCCAGCGCTTGGTGAGGTCGGCCAGCACGTCCGACGCCGCGCCGCGCAGGTGGCCGGCCAGCTGGCGGTCGTGGGCGGGCTGAAAGGCCGGCAGGCTGGCGTCGACTTCCGGCTGCAGCAGCTCGGGCGTCGGCAGGTCGCGCCCCTGTTCCTTCCAGAGCTCGGTCTGGGCGTGGGTCGGCTTCGTGGGCAGATCGCGGCCGAAGCCGGGGAGGACGAGGGCAAGGCCGGCGAGCGCAACCAGTGGCGCGCGCCACGGCAGGGTGGAGGGATTCATGGGGAAGGGGTGAAACTGCGGCCGGGGTAATCCCGTCCGGGCCGGCACTCTGCCAGCGCTTCCTGAATCCAACCTGAATGTCCGCCGAATTTCTATCCAGCCGGCGCCGCCGCCGGCTCGGCGGGGGCGGCGACCCGGGGCAGCTCCATCACGACCCGCAGGCCGCGGCCGCCGGCGCCCTCCTCGGCCCAGATCCGGCCGTGGTGCAGCGTGACGATGCTGCGGCAGATCGCGAGGCCCAGGCCGGTGCCCTTGTCGTGCTGGCCCTCGTGCTCCAGGCGCACAAACCGGTCAAAGATCCGCTCGCGCTGCGCGGCCGGGACGCCCGGGCCCTCGTCCTGCACCGCGACCCGCCAGGCGTCCGGCGTGAACGCCGAGGTGATCGTCACGCACTTCCCGGCGGGCGTGTAGTTCAGCGCGTTCGACAGCAGATTGAGCAGCACCTGGCGCAGCCACCGCGGGTCGAAGGCGACCAGCCCGCCGCCCTGGCATTCGCTGGCCAGGCGGACGTTCCGGCTGTCGGCCAGCACATGGGCGTCCAGGAAGAACCCATCGAGAAAGGCGCGCGGGTTCTGGGGCCGGCGCTCCAGCGTGACCGCGTCGGCCTCGGCGCGGCAGAGGAACAGGAGCTCCTCGATGAAGCGGTTGAGCCGGTTGATCTCCTCGATCACGACCTGGAGGGAATCCTCCTGTGCGGGGCTCAGCCCGCCCTCCAGCAGCATCTTCTCGGTCTGCAGCCGCATGAGCGAGAGCGGGGTCTTGAGCTCGTGCGAGGCCTCGGCGGCAAAGCGGTGGACCTGCTTGAAGGACGACTCGAGCCGCTCGAACATCTGGTTGAGCAGGCGGGCGAGGTTCGAGAGCTCGTCGTCGACCGACGAGACCGGGATGCGCTCGCTCAGGTTGTCGGAGCCGATGTGCGTGGCGGTGGCCTGGATGAGGCGGAGCGGGCGCAGCAGGATGCGGCTGAGGATGTAGCCGATCGCGCTGCTGACGACCACCATCAGGGCGAGGAGGATGTAGAAGACCTCCTGGTAGGCGTTGATGAGGCCCCGCACCTGCTCCTTGCCGACGGCGACGCGCAGGGTGAGCGAGCCGACGGCGAACTCGCCGATGCGCATCTCGCCGAGGTCGCCGACGAGCGCGTTGTAGCTGCGGTCGGCGAGCGCGGGCGAGTCCTGCCCGGCGCGCACGCTGCGGAAGACGCGGTTGAGCCAGCTGGAGACCAGGCTGCCCTCCATGGGCACCCCGGGGATCGGGACGTTGCCGAGGTTGCGCGAGTGGTACACGGCGCGGCCCTGCGCGTCGTAGAGCTCGATGCCGAAGCGCACGGAGGCGAACGGCTGCAGGCGCTCGCGCACCTGCGCGGGCGTGAGGGACTCGAAGTCGCTGCCCAGGCGCCGCCGCACCTGCTCGTGCTCGGCGGCGATGCCGACGTCGAGGGAGTGCACGATGTGCTGCTCGACGAGATACCGGCCGATGCTGAAGAAGCACCCGAGGGTGAGCAGCGAGGCCAGGGCGTACCAGAACGCGATCCGGAAGCCGACCGACTTCATAGCAGCTGGTAGCCGACACCGCGCAACGTGCGGAACAGCGGCTTGGCCGGATCGGCCTCCAGCTTCATCCGCAGCTTGCTCATGTACACGTCGAGCAGGTTCGTATCGATGTCGTAGTTGGTCTCCCAGATCTTCTCGCAGATCAGCGTGCGCGGCAGCACGCGGCCGGGATTCTGGAGAAAGACCTCGAGCAGCGCGAACTCGCGGCTCGTCATCTCGACCGCCTGCCCGTTCTGCGTCACGGTGCGCGCGAGCAGATCGAGCCGGATCGCGCGATGCTCGAGGACGGTCTCCTTCGTGCTGGCCTGCCGCCGGAGCAGCGAGCGGATCCGGGCCAGCAGTTCCTCGAGGCTGAACGGCTTCGGCAGGTAGTCGTCGGCGCCGAGATCGAGTCCCTGGACCCGGTCCTGCACCGCGTCGCGGGCGCTCAGGATCAGCACCGGCTCGTTGAACCCGCTTTTGCGCCACTCCCGCAGCAGGTCCAGGCCATCGCCGTCCGGCAGGCCGAGGTCGAGGATGATGCCGTCGTAGTGGGTCTCGCACAGCGCGTCGCGCGCCTCGCGGCAGGTCTGCACCCAGGTGACCGTGTAGCTGTGCTCCGACAGGCCTTTCTTCAGGAATTGCCCGAGGCGGCGCTGATCTTCCACGACGAGGATTTTCATGGGCCGAGACGGTTGGCTGCGGCTAGACAACACGCCTTGGCGCCGCCCGGCGCGAGCGCAAATTGGCTAAATAAAACTTCAGGCAGTCTTCAGTTCGTCTTCAGAAACGGACCCTAGGCTGACGGCATGCGTTCACCCCGTTTGCTGGCCGGACTCGCCGGCCTGATGCTGCCCCTCGGCCTCTGGGCCCAGGGCGGCCCGCCGTTCATGACCAACGATCCCGGCACCCCGGAGGCGGGGCATATCGAGGCCAACGTCGCGTGGACGACCGAGCACCGCCCGGGTGAGACGGTCACGGAGCTGCCGCACCTCGACCTGAATTACGGGCTCACCGACCGCGTGCAGCTGACCTACGAGGTCGGACACGTGACGCTGCGGGAGGAAGGCGGGAGCGCCAAGCACGCCTGGGGCAACTCCGCGATCGCGGTGAAGTGGCGGTTCTATGATCAGGGCGAGCAGGGCTGGTCCCTGGCCACGGAACCCCTGTTCGAGTTCCGCACGCCGGGATCGAGGGCGATCGACCTCGAGATTGCCCCGGATGAAACGACCTTCGAGCTGCCGCTGGAGATCCAGCGGCCGGTGGGCGGTGGCTGGATCGCGACGGTGGAGCTGGGCACCGTGTTTCACAGCAAGTCCTCCTCGTCGCACCTCTACGGCATCGCGCTAGGACGGGAGCTGGGAGAGCGGCTGGAGTTCGGGTTCGAGCTGCACGGCGAGGCGGCGGCGGGTTTGGGCCGGACCGAGCTGGCGGCCAATGTCGGCGTGCGGGTCAAGGTTCACCCCTCGTGCGTCCTGCTGGCGGCCGTCGGCCGGGAACTGCACAACCATTTTGAGGAACGCGCCTCGCTGCTGGCCTACGTGGCGGTGCAGTACTTGCGCTGACCCGGGCAAAAAGGTAGCAAGCTTGGTTCATCATGCATCGACCCATCGTCTCACGCGTCGTCATCGGCAGCCTGCTCGCCCTGGCCTCCGGCCTGGTCGCCCGCTCCGCGCCCACCATCGAGGAGCGGCTCCAGGCGCTTGAGCTCCAGGTCCAGAACCTGTCGCAGGAGAATGCGCAGCTGCGCCGGGAGCTGGGACACAAGGACGCCGCGGTGCCGGTGGCGGTCGCCCCGGGCGGGAGCGAGACCAAGCTGAGCATCGGCGGATTTCTCCAGGGACAAGCGGAGTTCGGCCGGACGTCGGACCCGCGCTGGAACGGCGTGCGCGACCGGTTCTTCTTCCGCCGGGCCCGCATCTACGTCGCGGGCAGCTTCGCGACCGACTTCGAGTTCAAGGCCGAGCTCGACCTGCAGGGCAACACGCTCGGCGCCGGCACCGGCCAGACCACGCGCGCGAACGAGATCTACCTGAACTGGCGGAAGTTTCCCGAGGCGAACGTCCGGTTCGGCCAGCTCAAGCCCGCGTTCGGCGCCGAGGCGCTCGCCAGCGACACGAAGACCCTCACGATCGAGCGCTCGCTGGCCAGCGACCGCCTGACAGACGGGCGGCAGCTGGCGATGAGCGTGGGCGGGGACCTCTTCGACAAGAAGGTCAGCTACCTCGCCGTCGTGGCCAACGGCAACGGCGCGAATGTCAGCGGCAACGACAACGGCAAGTTCCAGAAGTCCGTCCGCCTCGCGTACACGCCCGTGTCCGACGCCTCCGACAAGGTGGTGCTCGGGATCGATGGGCTGTGGACCGACGACGTGGGCGTCGCGAAGAGCGACTTCGGCTTCGCGGGCAATCTCTTCACCGGCCGGCGCCGCATGGCGGGCGTGGATGCGGGCTGGACCCACGGTCCGCTCGACCTCGGCGCGGAATACCTGCACGGCCATTTCGAGCCGACCACCAGCTTTCCCGCGGGCCAGCTGGACGCCGAGGGGTGGCAGGCCACGGCGGGCTGGTTTGTCGTGCCGGAGATGCTCCAGCTCGTGGTTCGCCGCGAGGAGTTCGACCCGAACACGGCGCTCGGCGGCAACACGATCCGCACGAATGTCGTGGGATTCAATTACTTCATCAAGCGCGACGACTTCAAACTCGCGGTCAACTACCTGGACGGCTCCGTGCCGGGATCGGCGCTTGATGGCGGGCGCCTCGTGACCCGCCTGCAGATCAGCTTCTAGGAAGCCAACTCATCCATGCCTGCCACCAATCCACCGCTCAGCAAAAACGTCCATCTCCTCCGGTGGATCAACAAGATGGCCGCGCTCTGCAAGCCGGAGCGCATCCACTGGGTGGACGGCACCCAGGCCGAATACGACCGCCTGTGCCGCGAGATGGTCGCCGGCGGCACGTTCATCCGGCTCAACCCGCAGAAGTGGCCGGGCTGCTACCTCGCGCGTTCCGACGCCGGCGACGTGGCCCGGGTCGAGGACCGCACCTTCATCTGCAGCCAGTCGCAGGACGGCGCCGGCCCGACGAACAACTGGATGAACCCGTATGAGATGAAAAAGAAGCTGCGCGGGCTGTTCGCGGGCTGCATGCGGGGCCGCACGATGTACGTGCTCGCGTACAGCATGGGGCCGATCGGCTCGCCGATGTCGCAGATCGGCGTCCAGCTGACGGATTCGCCCTACGCGGTGGCCAACATGCGCATCATGGCCCGCGTCGGCCGGGCGGTGTTCAAGCTGATCGACCAGGACTTCAAGCGGGTGGTCCCGTGCGTCCACTCCGTCGGGGCGCCGCTCGCGCGCGGCCAGCGGGACGTCGCGTGGCCGTGCAACCCGGAGAAGTACATCGTCCATTTCCCGGAGACCCGCGAGATCTGGAGCTACGGCTCCGGCTACGGCGGCAACGCGCTGCTGGGCAAGAAGTGCTTCGCGCTGCGGATCGCGAGCGCGATGGCCCGGGACGAGGGCTGGATGGCCGAGCACATGCTGATCCTCGGCATCGAGAATCCGCAGGGCAAGAAGGTCTACGTGGCCGCGGCTTTCCCCAGCGCGTGCGGCAAGACGAACTTCGCGATGCTGATCCCGCCCGCGCCGTTCCGGCGGCAGGGCTGGAAGGTCACCACCGTGGGCGACGACATCGCCTGGATCCGGCCCGACCAGCACGGCCGCCTGCGGGCGATCAACCCGGAGGCCGGCTTCTTTGGCGTGGCGCCCGGCACCGGGGACCGGACCAACCCGAACGCGATGCGCACGCTGGCCCGCAACACGATCTTCACCAACTGCGCCCTGACCGACGACGGCGGGGTGTGGTGGGAGGGCATGACCGCCGAGCCGCCGGCGCACGCGCTTGACTGGCAGGGGCGGGACTGGACCCCGGCCCTGGCGCAGGAGACGGGGGCGAAGGCGGCGCATCCCAACGCGCGCTTCACCGCGCCGGCGCGGCAGTGCCCGACGATGGACGAGGCCTGGGAGTCGCCGGAGGGCGTGCCGATCAGCGCCTTCATCTTCGGTGGCCGCCGGGCTTCGACCATGCCGCTCGTCTACCAGGCCTTCAACTGGAGCAGCGGCGTGTATGTTGGCGCGACGATGGGATCCGAGATGACGGCGGCGGCGGCGGGCAAGGTCGGCCAGGTGCGGCGCGACCCGATGGCCATGCTGCCGTTCTGCGGGTACCACATGGGCGACTACTTCCGCCACTGGATCAACATGCAGCGGCGGCTCAGCGAGACCCCGCGGATTTTCCACGTGAACTGGTTCCGGAAGGACCGGGAGGGCAAGTTCATCTGGCCGGGCTTCGGCGAGAACATGCGCGTCCTGAAGTGGATCTTCGACCGCGTGCGCGCGGGCGGGCGGGCGCGCGAGACGCCGATCGGCTGGGTGCCGCGGCACAAGGACATCGACTGGACCGGCCTCGATTTTCCGAGGGAGAAATTCGAGGAGCTGCAGGCCTTCGACCGGGCCGCGTGGCGGGCCGAGGTGCTGGGCCACGAGGAGCTCTTCCTCGACCTGCACTCCCACCTGCCGAAGGAACTGATGTTCGAGCGCGAGCTGCTGATCTGCCGGATGTAGGCTACCCGTGCAGCGGGCGGGCGCTGACGACGATGCCGTCGTCATCGGCGTACACCCAGTCGGCCGGCCGGACCGTGACGTCGCCGAACGCAACCGGCACGTCGATCGTCCCGGTGCCGAGCTTGGCGCTCTTGCGCGGATTCGTGCCCAGCGCCTTGATGCCGAGATCGATCGCGGCGAGCGCCGCGGCGTCGCGGACGGCCCCGTGGAGGATCACCCCGCTCCAGCCGTTCCGGGCCCCGAGCGATGCCAGTTGGTCGCCGAGCAGCGCGGCGCGGAGCGAGCCGCCGCCGTCCACCACCAGCACGGCGCCCGCGCCGGGGCCGGAGAGGAGCTCCCGCACCTGGGCGTTGTCCTCGATCGTCCGCAGGGTCCGCGCGGCGCCGAAGAAGGCCCGTTTCCGGCCGAACTGGCGGAACTGCAGGGTGCAGCTCTGGAGCGACGGGTCGCCCCGGTCCATGAGATCAGCGGTCGAGAGGTGCATGCCTGGACTGAGGGCGGGTGGGGGATTGGCCGAGCCTTTGCCGGTCGGAGGGAGTAAAGCGTGCCTTCTTCGGCGCGGCGGGAGATTCGTTGTGGCGGCTTCCGGGTCACGATCGCGCGACGAGCAATCACAGGAAAGGCTGCTGGAACCCACCGGCCTTGTCGAGGCGCAGCCGCCTTGGTGGGCAGGGCCCGCCTGTGCCCGCTGAACGCGGGCTCCGGCGCGGCAGTCTTCTGGCCACTGCGGTGGCGGCGAAGACTGGTGGCAAGGCCCGGAATCGAACCGGGGACACAAGGATTTTCAGTCCTCTGCTCTACCAACTGAGCTACCTTGCCCCAAAAGGAAGGGCGAACAAAGGGCGGCGCGGGGCCAGCGTCAACGGGAAATTCGAGGGTTTTCCGGGCCCGGTCGGGGCCCGTTTTTTGGCCCGGGCGGCGCTGCACAAATCGGCGCCGGTGGCTTTCTTGGAACAATTTCTGCGCGCTCCCGGGGAGGGGCCCAACCGATGCCCGACGATTGGCAAGATATGCGGAGCGAGGCGGGGGTGTTTTTGGCATCCTGAACGCGGCGCCGGCTCGTCCGGCGTCTCCTCCCATGCCCAGCACCGTTCCTCCCACCGAATACCTCACCTGCGATGCCAATGAAGCGGTCGCCTCGGTCGCCTACCGGCTCAATGAGCTGATCGCGATCTACCCGATCACGCCTTCCTCGACCATGGCCGAGGTCGCCGATGAATGGGCGGCCCTGGGCAAGCCCAATCTGTGGGGCGAGGTGCCCCGCATCGTCGAAATGCAGTCCGAGGGTGGCGTCGCCGGCGCCGTCCACGGCGGCCTCCTGGGCGGGGCCCTGACCACGACCTTCACCGCGTCGCAGGGCCTGCTCCTGATGATTCCCAACCTGTACAAGATCGCGGGCGAACTCCTGCCGTTCACGATGCACGTCAGCGCGCGCGCGCTCGCCGCGCAGGGCCTGTCGATCTTTGGCGACCACCAGGACGTGATGGCCTGCCGCGCCACCGGCTGCGCGCTGCTCTGCAGCAACTCCCCGCAGGAGGCGCAGGACCTCGCCCTGATCGCGCACGTCGCGAGCTACCGGGCCCGCGTGCCGTTCATCCACTTCTTCGACGGGTTCCGCACCTCGCACGAGGTGCAGAAGCTGGCGGTGCTGTCCGACGCCCAGCTCCGGGCGGTGATTGACGAGCACGACATCGCGCAGTTCCGCGCCCGGGCCATGACGCCCGACAAGCCGACGCTCCGCGGCACGGCGCAGAATCCCGACGTATATTTCCAGGGCCGCGAGGCGGTGAACCGCTTCTACAGCGGGCTCCCGGCCACCGTGCAGGCGGTGATGGACCGGTTCGCGAGCGTCACGGGCCGGACCTACCGGTTGTTCGACTACCACGGCCATCCCGCCGCCGAGCGCGTGCTCGTCGCGATGGGCAGCGGCGTCGAGACCGCGGTCGAGACCGCCGACTGGCTCAATGCCCGCGGCGAGAAGGTGGGCGTGGTCGCGGTGCGCCTGTTCCTCCCGTTTGACGGCAAGGCGTTCCTGGCCGCGCTGCCGAAGACCACCAAGGCCATCGCCGTCCTCGACCGCACGAAGGAGCCGGGCGCGCTGGGTGAGCCGCTCTACCTCAACGTCCTCGGCGCGCTGGCCGAGGGCCGGTCGCCGCTGGCCGGCTCCGCCCGCGTGGTGGGCGGCCGCTACGGGCTGGGCTCGAAGGAATTCACCCCGGGGATGGTGGCCGCGGTCTTCGAGCATCTCTCGCAGTGGGAGCCGCGAAATCACTTCACCGTCGGCATCCTCGACGATGTCACGGGGACCTCGCTCAAGTACGACGCGGACTTCGACCTCGAGGCCGCGGACGTCCGCCGCTGCGTGTTCGTCGGCCTCGGCGCGGACGGCACGGTCGGCGCGAACAAGAACTCGATCAAGATCATCGGCGAGCAGACCGACAACTTCGCGCAGGGCTACTTCGTGTACGACTCGAAGAAGTCCGGCTCGATGACGACCTCGCACCTCCGGTTCGGCCCGCGGCCGATCCGGGCGCCGTACCTCATCCGCCGCGCGGATTTCGTGGCGTGCAGCCAGTTCAGCTTCGTCGGCCGCACCGATGTGCTCGGCTATGCGGCGCCGGGGGCGACCGTGCTCCTCAACACGCCGTACCCGCCCGCGGAGACGTGGCAGCGGCTCCCGCGCGACTGGCAGGGGCAGATCATCGCCAAGAAACTCAAGCTCTATGCCATCGACGCCACCCAGGTGTCGCAGGCCAGCGGCATGGGCCGGCGCACGAACACCGTGCTGCAGACGTGCTTCTTCGCCCTCTCCGGCGTCCTGCCGCCCGACGAGGCGATCGCGCAGATCAAGAAATCCATCGCCAAGACCTACGGCAAGAAGGGCGAGCAGATCGTGAAGATGAACTATGCGGCGGTGGACGCCGCCCTGGCCGGCCTGCATCAGGTCGCGGTGCCGGCGCAGGTGGACGCCGCCGCCGTGGTCACGGTCCCGCCGGCCTACCCGGGCGCGCCGCAGTTCGTGCAGCAGGTCACCGCCCGGCTCCTGGCCAACGAGGGCGATCTCATGCCGGTCAGTGCGATGCCGCTCGACGGCTGCTGGCCGACGGGCACGGCGCGCTTCGAGAAGCGGAACATCGCGCTCGAGGTGCCGGCGTGGGACCCGAACATCTGCATCCAGTGCAACAAGTGCGTGATGGTCTGCCCGCATGCGGCGATCCGCGCGAAGTTCTGCGAGCCCGCGGCCCTGGCCGGGGCGCCCGCGAGCTTCACGAGCGCGGCCTTCCGCTCGAACGAGTTCCCGGGCCAGCGTTACGTGCTCAAGGTGGCCCCGGAGGATTGCACGGGCTGTTCGCTCTGCGTGCAGGTCTGCCCGGCAAAGGACAAGACCAACCCGCGCCACAAGGCCATCGACATGGTGGCGCAGCCGCCGCGCCTCGCGGCCGACCGCGCGGACTGGGAGTTCTTCACGAAGATCCCCGATCCGGACCGGGCCCGGCTCGACGTCAGCGCGGTCAAGGGCACGCAGTTCCTCGCCCCGCTGTTCGAGTTCTCCGGCGCCTGCGCCGGCTGCGGCGAGACCCCGTACCTCAAGCTGCTGACCCAGCTGTTCGGCGACCGGCTGATCATCGCCAACGCCACCGGCTGCTCGTCGATCTACGGCGGCAACCTGCCGACGACGCCCTACTGCAAGGACGCCAACGGCCGCGGGCCGGCCTGGGCCAACTCGCTCTTCGAGGACAACGCCGAGTTCGGTCTCGGCCTGTTCCTCGCGGTCGAGCAGCGCGCCCGGACCGCCAAGGCGCTGGTTGACCGGCTGGCCGCCCGCATCGGCCCGGACACCGTGACCGCCCTCCTGCAGGCCGACCAAGGCACCGAAGCCGGCATCGCCGAGCAGCGGAAGCGCGTGGCCGCCCTGCGCGAGACGCTCAAGGGCATCCCGGGCGCCGACGCGCAGCGCCTGCTGGCGCTCGCGGACGACCTGGTCCGGAAGACCGTCTGGATCGTCGGCGGCGACGGCTGGGCCTACGACATCGGCTACGGCGGCCTCGACCACGTGCTCGCCTCCGGCGCCAACGTGAAGGTCCTGGTCCTCGACACCGAGGTCTACTCCAACACCGGCGGCCAGTCCTCGAAGTCGACGCCGATGGCGGCGGTCGCGAAGTTCGCGGCCGGCGGCAAGGCGATCGCGAAGAAGGACCTCGGCCTGATGGCCATGCAGTACGGCCACGTCTATGTCGCCCGCGTCGCGCTGGGCGCCAAGGACAGCCAGACGGTGTCGGCGCTGCGGGAGGCCGAGGCCTACAATGGGCCGGCGCTCGTCATCGCCTACTCGCACTGCATCGCGCACGGCTACCCGCTGCACCTCGGCCTCGAGCAGCAGAAGCTCGCGGTCGACTCCGGTTACTGGCCGCTGCTGCGCTACGACCCGCGCCTGGTGGAGAAGGGCGAGGTTGGTCTCCGGCTCGATTCCGCGACGCCGAAAGTCGAACTCGCGAAGTTCATGGCCAACGAGACGCGCTTCGGGATCCTGAAGAACGTCGCGCCCCAGCGCGCCAGCGAGCTCGCGGTGAAGGCCCAGGCCCAGGTCAGCCAGCACTTCAAACTGTACCAGCACCTCGCCGCGCCGACCACCGGACCGAGCCCGGCTCCGGCCGCAGCCCCCGCCGCGACGGCGCCGGCCGCGCCCGCGGCCGTGCCGGCCAAGTAGACCGCTGGAAAACGCCAAACCGCCCACCGCCAAACACCCAATACCTCCGAAGGGCTCGGCCGCGAGCCGACCTGTGACTTTCGACCTGAGCCCTTCAACCGCCAGTCCCCACACCCCATCACCATGGACCTCACCACCACCTACCTCGGCCTCAAGCTCTCCAACCCGATCGTGATCGGCGCCTCGCCGTTCAGCGACAGCACCCATGTGGCCCGGCAGCTCCAGGACGCCGGCGCCGCCGCGGTCGTGATGCGGTCGCTGTTCGAGGAGCAGATCGACGCGGAGCAGCGCGCGCTGCGCCACCACGTCGAGACGCCCGCCGAGAGCAACCCCGAGGCCACGTCGTTCTTCCCGAACTTCGCGGAGTACCAGCTGGTGCCGGACCACTACCTCCGCCAGATCGAGGACCTGAAGCGCGCGCTGGCCATCCCGGTGATCGCCTCGCTCAACGGCACGAACCCGGGCGGCTGGACGAACTACGCCAAGCGGTGCGAGAGCGCCGGCGCGGACGCGATCGAGCTGAACCTGTACCAGCTCGCGACGGATCCCGCGAAGGCCGCCGACGACCTGGAGGCCGACATGCTCGAGACGGTGGGGCTGGTCCTCAACAGCGTGAAGATCCCGGTGGCGGTGAAGCTCTCGCCGTTCCACACGGCGCCGGCGCACTTCGCCCTGGCGCTCGAGCGGATGGGCGCGAAGGGCGTGGTGCTGTTCAACCGGTTCTACCAGCCCGACTTTGACGTGGAGGAGCTCGATGTCGCGCCGCAGCTGAAGCTTTCAGATTCGTCCGAGCTCCTGCTCCGCCTGCGCTGGCTGGCGGTGCTGTCGCCGCACCTGAAGGGTTCGCTCGCGGCGTCGGGCGGCGTGCACAGCACCCGCGATGTCGTGAAGGCGTTGCTGGCCGGCGCGCATGCCGTCCAGGTGGTCTCGGTGCTCCTGAAGAACGGCCCGCGGCTCCTGACGACCCTGCTGGCGGGCCTCCGCTCCTGGATGGAGGAGCACGGCTACGAGAACGTGGACGAGTTCCGCGGCGCGATGAACCTCGCGCGCTGCCCGGATCCCGGCGCCTTCGAGCGCGCGAACTACCAGAAGATCCTGCAGAGCTGGCGGGTGTAGGCCGGGCCTGCGCGGCACTCCGAAGATCCAACACCGAACGCCGAACGTCCAACACCGAAGGAAGGAACCACCACCTCGCAACTCTCCTCCACCGTTCGAAGTCCGGCGTCCGATGTCCGGCGTTCGATGTTCGATCCCGTCCCTGAACCAAACCCCCATGCCCCCGACCTCCAATCCCCTGGCCAATCCCAAGTACAATTGGTCCCGGATCGCCCGCATCGGTCCGCCGAAGCGGGGCGCGAACGAGCGCACCGGGGACTTTGAGGAGATCTACGGGAGCTACGACGAGGCGACGGTCCGCGAGCAGGCGAGCCGGTGCATCCAGTGCCCGCACCCGCTGTGCTCGCAGGGCTGCCCGCTGTCGAACCGCATCCCGGAGTGGCTCGCGCAGGCGGCCCAGGGCAATTTCCTCGAGGCCGCAGCGATTTCGCGCACCACGAGCAACCTGCCCGAGATCTGCTCGCGCGTCTGCCCGCAGGAGCGTCTGTGCGAGGGGGCGTGCATCCTGAACGCGAAGGGCGACCCCGTCGCCATCGGCGCCGTCGAGCGATTCATCAACGACTACGCCCTCGATCGCGGGGCGGTCGACGCGACCCCGGTCATGCCGAACGGCTTCAGCGTGGCGGTCGTCGGCTCGGGACCCGGCGGCATCGCCTGCGCGGACGAGCTGATCCAGCTCGGCTATGCGGTGACGGTCTACGAGTCCATGCTCATCCCGGGCGGCCTGCTGGTGAACGGCATTCCGGCGTTCAAGCTGGAGAAACGGCTGGTCGAGCGGCGCATTGAGCTGCTGGTGAAGCGCGGCGTGAAGTTCGAGCTGGGCGTGAAGGTCGGCTGGGATGTCTCGCTGGCCCACCTGCGCCGGCAGTTTGACGCGGTCTTCCTGGCGGTGGGTGCGCAGCGGCCCAAGGCCCTGGACATCCCGGGCGGTCAGCTGGGAGGCGTGATCGACGCGCTGCCGTTCCTGATCCAGAAAAACGTGGCCTCGCCGCTCGTGGACCTGCCGAAGGTGCCGGTGGCGGGAAAACGCGTGGCGGTGCTGGGCGGTGGTGACACCGCGATGGATTGCCTCCGCACCGCCCTCCGCTGCGGCGCGAAGGAGGCGGTCGGCCTCTACCGGCGCGACCTCGCCAACATGCCGGGCAGCCGGAAGGAGTATCACAACGCGCTCGAGGAAGGCGCGCGGTTCGAGTTCCTGGTCAATCCGGTCGAGATCGTCCCGAACGGTGACGGCGGGGTCGGCCTCGTGCGCTGCGTGCGCATGGAGCTGGGCGCGCCGGACTCGTCGGGGCGCCGCAAGCCGCGCCCGGTGCCGGGCTCGGAGTTCGACGTGCCCACGGACCTGGTGCTGGTGGCGTACGGCTTCGACGCGGTGCCGTTCCCGCCGGGCAGCGACTTCGCGGGCCTCGCGACGGAGGAATGGGGCACGTTCAAGGTGGACCGGAGCCAGATGACCAGCGAGCCGGGGGTGTTTGCCGGCGGCGACGACGTCCGCGGCCCGAGCCTGGTGGTGCATGCCGTCCGCGACGGCCGCCGCGCGGCGCAGGGCATCCACCGCTACCTGAAGGCGCGCCGCGGCTAGAGCGATTTTTCCTGGCGGGCGGCCAAGTCCTTTGGCCAGCGAACCCCGCGAGGGAGCGGGCAAGCCGGCATTCGCCACGAAGGGCACGAAGCACACGAAGCCTGAGACAGATCCGGGCTTCGCAATCTCCGCGTGCTTTGCGGTGCAACGGATCGGAATCCAATCTTGGTCAACCACCAGGGACACTTGGCCGCACGAAGGCTTCGCGGTCTTGGCGGCCTTCGCGGTTAAAGCGGACTCGGCAAGAGCATAGGTTACCGAAGCCCGCCAAGGGTGATTGGTCCGGGCTTCGTGTGCTTCGTGCCCTTTGTGGCAAATACGGGATCGACAAAAAAGGCAGAACACCCACCCACGCGGTTCCGGCCCTGCTACGCCCGTGCCCCGGACCAGGGCTGCGAGGAGACGTCCGGCGGCCGCGGGATCTTGATCGTGATCCGGGTGCCGACTCCCAGGTCGGACCGGATCCAGAGGCGGCCGTCGAAGCGCTTGGTGACGAGGAAGGCCTTGGTCAGGCCAAAGCCGCCGCCCATCGTGCGCTGGTCCGTGACGTTGCTGCCGCGGCGCCCGAACGCGACCACCTCGCGGATCTCGGCGGGCGGGATCCCGCGCCCGGTGTCCTGGACGACGAAGCGCAGCTCCGTGCCCATCTCGTAAAGCCCGACATTGATGGTGCCGCCGACCGGGGTGTACTTGCGGGCGTTGGCGATGAGGTCGCGCATGACGTCCTTGAACAGCAGCGGCATGGCCACCGAGCGGCCGTTCTCGCTCTCGATCACGAAGTCGACGTAGTAGTCGTTGGGCTGCTGCCGGGCGAGATTGTAGATGATGCGATAGCGGCCCTTGCTGTTCTTCTCGAACGCGGCGAACACATCGAGGAAGTCGGCCCGGAGCTCGTCGAGCGGCAGCGCGATCCACTGGTCCGGGGCCGAGGCGCGCCGGACGGTCTCCAGCGCGCGGACCGCGAGAAACCGGAAGGCGTTGGCGAGATTGGACCGCGATTCCCGGGTCTCGGGATCCGCGGCCTGGGCCGGGAAACGCGCGCAGGCCGCGGCAACGTCCTGCTCCACGATCTCGCGGTCGTGATCGACGTTGGCGGCAAACGCGAGGGTCTTGGCCTCGTCGAAGAGGGAAGCCTTGATCCGCTCGCACACGGCGAGGCTTGGCGCCAGGAGATCCGGGTCGTCAGCCAGATGAAGGCCGAGGACGCAGAGTTCGCCGTGGAGCACGTTCAAGACGTTCAGCAGCGAATGCATCTCCACCAGGGTCGTTTCCCCTGGCTGCAGCGCCGGAATCTCGGTGATCTCGTATTCCATGGCCCGGGGGTGAAGGTACGAGTTCGGACCGGCTCGGACAATGTCAATCCGGCAGGGCGGTCCGGCCACCTAGGCCACCAGCTGGAGGAGCAAAGACGGGAACACGCCCAGGCCGATGAGCAGGGCGGCGGCCGCCAGCAGCGTGAGGGCGGCGATGGCCGGGACCTTCACGGGCGCGGCGTCCGCGGCGGGGGCGGCGACGAGCGCCTGCTTCAGGATCATCAGGTAGTAGTACAGGGCCACGGCGCTCAGCAGGATCGCGAGGATGGCCAGCCAGCCGGCGGGAGTCGCGATGCCTCCCATCTGGAAGGCGGCCACAAAGACGGCGAACTTGCCGACGAAGCCGGCGAGCGGGGGGATGCCGGCCAGCGACAGGATGAAGACCAGCAGGGTGGCGGCGAGCAGCGGGGAGCGGCGGTGCAGCCCGGCGAGGTCGGCCAGGTCCTGGCAGCGGCCGAAGTTTTCCAGCACGGCCAGCACCCCGAACGCCCCGGCGGTCGCGATGCCATAGGTGGCGGCGTAATAGTAGAGGGGACCGGGACCGGCCTGGCCGGAGGCGATGAGACCGAGGAGCAGCGCGCCGGCGTGGGCGATGGCCGAGTAGGCGAGCAGCCGCCGGACGTTGTGCTGGGCGAGCGCCGCAAAATTGCCGAGCAGGAGCGAGGCGGCGGCGATCACGGCGACGATCGAAAGCCAGCCGGGCGTGCCGTGGCCGAGCGTGAAGTTGCCGGCGACCGTGCCGAGGCCGCCCCAGAGCAGGCGCCAGAACAGGGCGAGTCCGGCGAGCTTGGAGGCCGAGGCGATCAGGGCCGCGGAGGGCGTGGGCGCACCCTGGTAGGCATCCGGGGCCCAGAGGTGGAACGGCGCGGCGGCGGCCTTGAAGCCGAAGGCGACCAGCACCATCACGAGCGCGACGGCCAGCAGCGGGCTCATCGGCTGGTAGATCAGGGCGTGGGCGATGTCCGGGAAGGCGATCGAGCCGGCGATGCCGTACAGCAGGCTGAAGCCAAACAGCATGAACGCGGCCGAAATGGCGCCGACGAGGAAGTACTTGAGCGCGGCCTCGGCGGACTCGGGCCGCGTCTTGTCGAAGCCGGCCAGGACGTAGAGGGAGATGCTCGCCAGCTCGACGGCAAGGAATCCGAGCAGCAGCTGCTGGGCGACCGCCATCTGGAGGAAGCCGACGGCGGCGAACAGCACCAGGGCCACATATTCGGCCGGCTGCCGGGTCACTGGGGCCGCGGTCACCACGCCGAGCGTGAGCAGCACGAGCGCGAGCACGCCGGCCCGCGCCGCCACCGCAAACGCGTCGAGCATCATGGCGCCGCCGAAGACGGAACCTACCGCGCCGTTCGAGAGCCCGATGACCAGGGCGGTGACGACGCCGATGGCGCCGAGGAAAACCGCCAGGGTCTGCCGGGCCGCGAGCGGGCGACGGCGGCCGACCGCGAGGTCAAAGCCAATCACCAGGAGGGCGGAGACCGTGAGGATGGTCTCGGGGACCAGGGCATGGAACAAGTCGGCGTAGAGCGCGTTCATGGCGTGCCTTTCTGCACCACGGCCTGAAAGAGCGGCGACTGCAGCGCCGGGGTCACCCAGTCAAGGATCAGGTCCGGCTTGAGGCCGATTAGGACAGTGGTCGCGAGCAGCAGCAGCGCCCCGAGCTTCTCAGCGAGGCTGATCGGCTCGAGCGGATGGTCAAGGTGGCCGGCGGCCGGCGAGCCGCCGGTCTGACCGAAGAAGGAGACCTGGATGACCCGGAGGGTGAAGGCGGCGGCGACGAGCACGCCCGCGGCCGCGACCAGCGCCCATAGGTGGCGGGTCGTCCAGGCACCCATCAGGATGGTGAGCTCGGCCGGAAAGCCGCTGAATCCCGGCAGGCCCATCGAGGCGAGGCCGGCCAGGACGAACGTCACGGCGGCAAACGGGATCAGCCGGTGCAGCGGCAGCGCCTGCAGGGCCTCGAGCTGCCGCGTATGCGTGCGCTCGTAGACCATGCGGCCGACCACCGCGAACAGCAGGCCGGCAATCACGCCGTGCGAGAACATCTGGAGCACCGCGCCCGAGACGGCGCGGGCGTTGGCCGCGGCCAGGCCAAGCATCACGAAGCCCATGTGGCTGACGCTGGAGTAGCCGATCACGAACTTGAAGTCGTCCTGGACCAGCGCGATCAGCCCGGCGTAGACGATGCCGATCACGGCAAGCCAGCCGATGATGCCCTGCCACCAGAAGAAGCCCTCCGGATAAAGCGGCAGGGCCACGCGCAGGCAGCCATAGGCGCCGAGCTTCATGACCACGCCCGCAAGCAGCATCGAGGCGGCGGTGGGGGCGGCGACGTGGCCGGTGGGTGCCCAGGTGTGCAGCGGGAACAGGCCGGCCAGGGTGGCGAAGCCGAAGAACACCAGGCCGAAGATTGCGATCACCTCGCCGCGGGGCAGCGTGGCGGCGGCGCGGGCGAGCTCCGGGAGCGAGAAGCCCTGGGCGCCGCCGGCGGCGTAGGTCCAGATGAGCCCGGCCAGCACCAGGGCGCTGCCGGCGAAGGAATAGAGGGCGAGCTTCATCGCGCCGTACTCGCGACGCGTGGAGCCCCAGTTCGCGATCAGGAAGTACTTCGGGACGATCGCGATCTCGTAGAAGACGAAGAAGAGGAACGCATCGGCGCTGAGGAAGACGCCGTAGACGCCGCCGATGAGGGCCAGGTAGAGCGCGAAGAACTCGCCGACCCGCTCCTCGATGTTCCACGAGAACAGGATGCCGGCCGTGGCGGCGAGGCCGGTCAGGACCACGAGGGTGAGGCTGATGCCGTCGGCGGCGAGGTGGTAGCGGATGCCGAGCGAGGCGATCCAGGGGAGGTCGGCCAAGACCTGCGGCGCGGCGACCGGCGTGAACCCGGCGGCGGCGAAGAGGCCGAGCCCGAGCCCGGCCAGGGCGGTCAGCAGCGCCACCGCCCGGGCGGCCGTGGCGGAACGGGCGCCCGCCACCAGCGCGAGCAGCGCGCCGGCGAAGGCCGTGTAGATGGTCCAGGGCAGCGCGTTCATGGGTGCGGCGGGAGATTGGCCCAGGTCGTGACCAGCGGGTTCACCAGGCCGGTGAGCAGGTGCGGCAGCACGCCGTAGAGGAACATGAGGGCGACCAGCGGGATGAAGGTCAGGAGTTCACCGGCGTCGAGGTCGCGGAATTCGCCGCGCGCCACGCCGGCCCGCGGACCGTGGAAGACCCGCTGCCAGAAGGTCAGGTAGAATAGTGCCGTGGCCAGCAGGCCGAGGGTGGCGATCGCCGCCAGGTGCGGCACCAGGCCGAACACGCCGCGGAAGATCAGGAACTCTCCCACGAAGCCGTTGAGGCCGGGAAGTCCCACCGAGGAGAACATGGCGATGCCGCAGAACCCGGCGAATACCGGCGCGGCGGTGCGGACGCCGCCGAAGTCGTTCAGGCCGCGGAGGCCGCCGGCGCGGCGCTCGAGCACGCCGATGCCGTAGAAGAGGGCGGCGGCGGAGAGGCCGTGGTTGAACATCTGGAGCAGCGTGCCCGTGAGGGCGGCGGCGCGGGCGGGGCCGTCGAGCGCGACGTCGGCGCCCGCGACGGCGAACAGGGCCAGCAGGCAGTAGCTGAGATGGTTGACCGACGAGTAGGCGACCATGCGTTTCAGGTCCGTCTGCCGGATGGCCGCAAAGGCCCCCAGCACCACGCCGCCCAGCGCAAGCCAGAGCAGCGGCCCGGCGCAGGCATGGAGCTGGGCGGGAAAGATGGGCCAGAGCAGGCGGAGGAAGCCGTACACACCCATCTTCGACATTACGCCGGTGAGGAACATCGACACGCCCGTCGGCGCCTCGGCGTACGCCGGGGGCAGCCAGGTGTGGAACGGGAAGAGCGGCACCTTGACCGCGAGGCCGAGAAAGACGCCGAGGAACACCAGCATCAGGGCCTTGGGCCCGAAGTGCGCGGCGAGCTGTCCGGTCGAGCCGAGGTAGGCGAGCTCGGTGAAGTCGAGCGTGCCCGCGGCGGTGTAGAGCGCGGCGAAGGCCAGCAGCATGAAGGCGCTGCCCGCGATGGTGTAGATCACGAACTGGTACGCCGCGCGGCCGGCGCCCGCCCCGCCCCAGAGGCGGATGAGGAAGAAGGCCGGCACCAGGCTCAGCTCCCAGAAGATGAACCAGTGGAAGAAATCGAGGGCGAGGAACACGCCGAGCGCGCTGCCCTGCAGGACGAGGAACAGCACGCCGAGGAGGCGGACGTCCCGGGCGTCCCGCGCCGCCGCCGCGAGGGCGAGCGGCGAGACGATGCCCGTCAGCAGCACGAGCAGCAGGCTCAAGCCGTCGAGGCCGAGCCGGTAATGGACGTTGAGCGCCTGGATCCACACGTGGTGCTCGGGCCACTGGTAGCCGCTGAACTCGGGGTTGAAGCCGGGCAGCAGGAACAGGCCCAGCGCGAGGGTGCTGAGGCTGAAGGCCACCGCGATGATCTTTGCGGCATGGCCGGACAGCCGCGGCAGCATCGCGAGCAGGAGCGCGCCGGCCCACGGCACGAAGATGACCAGGGAGAGGAGCGGCAGGTTGCTCATCGGCCACCTCCCCACACCAGCAGCAGCGCCAAGATGGCGAACGCGATCGCCACGGTGCGCAGGTAGCCGTGGGCCTCGCCGGTCTGGGCCCGCGCATAGCGTTGGCCGGTGCCGCGGAGACTCTCGCTCACGGTGTCGAAGCCGAGGTTCAGGCCCTCCTCGTCAAAGTCGCGATTCGCGCCGCCGCCGAACTCGCCCAGGCGGGCCAGGGCCGCGACCGCGCCGCCCCAGACCCAGCGATCAAGGAAGGTCGCCAGCGCCGCGAGGCCGGCGTTCAGGCGGAAGACGGTGGCGGCGTAGAACTCGTCGATCTTCAGGCGCGCGCCGAGGAAGGCGAACATCCGCGGCCAGCGCGCCTCGACCGGGTCGGCGGCCCGGGGGTCGGTCCGAAGGCGGCGGCCGTAGAGCACCCAGCCCGCGCCGAGGCCCGCGCCCACCAGCACGATGGAAAGCAGCATCAGGCCGCCCCCCTCGAGCAGGTGGCCGAGGCTCGAATGCAGCGGCGTGCCGGCCAGCCGCGACTGCAGCCAGGGGCAGGCCGGCGTGCCGGCGAAGCCCAGCACCACCGAGCCGACCGCCAGCAGCGCCAGCGGGACCGACATGGATGCCGGGTTCTCATGGGCATGGCCGGCATGGCTGGACCGCGGCGAGCCGAGGAAGGTCTCCGCCAGCAGGCGGGTCATGTAGAAGGCGGTGAGCACGACGGCGACGAGGCCGGCGTAGAGCGGCAGGTGGGAGACCTCCCACGCGTGGGCCGCGTGGAGGATGGCCTCCTTGCTCCAGAATCCCGAGAAGAGGAACGGCACGCCGGCGAGGGCCATCATGCCGATCGCGAAGGTGGCGAACGTGACCTTCATCCGGGGCCGGAGGCCGCCGAGCTCGCGGATGTCCTGCTCGTGGTGCGCGGCGTGGATCACCGAGCCGGCGCCGAGGAAGAGCAGCGCCTTGAAGAAGGCGTGGGTGAGCAGGTGGAAGATCGCGGCCACCCAGGAACCGACGCCGAGCGCGAGCATCATGTAGCCGAGCTGGGAGACGGTGGAGAAGGCGAGGACGCGCTTGATGTCGTTCTGGGCGACGGCGATCACGGCGCCGAGGAGCGCGGTGATGGCGCCGGTGAAGGCGACGACCGTGAGGGCGTGAACCGGCACGTGCCCGAGGACCTGGTCGGCGGACATCAGCGGGTAGACGCGGGCGATCAGGAAGACGCCGGCGGCGACCATCGTCGCGGCATGGATCAGGGCCGACACCGGCGTCGGGCCCTCCATCGCGTCGGGCAGCCAGACATGCAGCGGGAACTGGCCGGACTTGCCGACCGCGCCGCAGAAGATGAGGAGGCCGATGGCGGTCGAGACGGCGAGGCCGCCGCAGGTGGTCGTGAGCGCGAGGTGCGAGACGACGGCGGGCTCGAGGCAGCCGTTGCCGCCGTCAAAGAACAGCAGCGTGCCGCCCGCGTGCTGGAGCCAGACGATGCCGAGCAGGAAGCCGAGGTCGCCGATGCGGGTCGTGATGAAGGCCTTCTTGGCGGCGGCGGCGGCCGAGGGCTTGTGGAACCAGAACCCGATGAGCAGGTACGAGGCGAGGCCGACCAACTCCCAGCAGATGAAGAGCAGCAGGAGGCTGTTCGCGACGACCAGGCCCAGCATGGCGGCGGCGAACAGGCTCAGGAAGCAGAAGAACCGCGAGTAATTCTCGTCCTCCTTCATGTAGCCCGTGCTGAAGATGAAGATCAGCAGGCTGACGAACGTGACCATCACGCACATGAACCCCGTGAGCGGGTCGAGCACGAAGCCGAGGCGGAACGGGTCCGGTCCGACCCCAAACCAGGTGAAGTTTGCGACCTGGTGGGCAGCCGGGTCGGCCAGCGCGCCCGCGAGCGCGGCGCAGGCGAGGATCAGGGCGGCCGCCATGCCGGTAATCGCCGCCCCGGCAGCCAGTGCGCGACCCCGCCG
>JAFEGX010000051.1 GCA_018239675.1 Verrucomicrobiota bacterium | reverse complement strand
GAGCGCCGAGTAGAGGGTCATGGACTTGCCGGAGCCGGTCGGGCCGCAGTGGAGGATCATCCCGTACGGCTGGCGGATGCACTCGCGGTAGCGCGCGAGGTTCTCGTCGGAGAAGCCGAGCGCCGGGAGGGGCAGGGTGGACTTCTGCTTGTCGAGAATACGCATGACCACCTTCTCGCCGTCCTTCATCGGGCCGGTGGCGACACGGAGGTCGATGTCCATGTTCTTTTTCGTGAAACGCTTGAACACGATACGACCGTCCTGCGGCAGGCGGCGCTCCGAGATGTCCAGGTTGCACATGATCTTGAGGCGCGTGACGAGGGCGTTGGCGGCCATCTTCGGCAGGCGCATCTTCTCCTGGCACAGGCCGTCGATGCGGTACCGGATCAGGAGTTCCTTCTCCATCGGCTCGATGTGGATGTCGGAGGCGCCCTGCATGTAGGCGTCCTCGATGATCCGGTTGGCCATCAGGATGATCGGGGCGGAGTCCTCGCTCTCCATGTCCTCCGCGCTCATCTCGCCGGCGGCCTCGTCCACGCTGTAGGCGGTGCTGATGGCCTCCATCGCGGCGCCGACGTCGACGTTTTCGGGGGTGGGCTTGGCCTCCTTGAAATACTTCTTGAGCAGCGCTTCGAAGAGCGGGGCGGGGACGACGCGGACCTCCTCAATCGTCAGCTCGGCGGCCTGGGAGAACGACTCGCGCTTGGCGTAGTCGAGCGGGTTGGTCATCAGGACCGCGACCGTCTTGTCGCCGACGAACCGGTACGGGAAGATGCCCTCGCGGCGGATGATGGCGTCGCCGACGGTGCTGATGAGCTTGTCGTCGCCCTCGATCTCGTCGATCTTGGTGACGAGCGGAAGGTCGGTCAGCTTGGCGACGAACTTGGCGGTGTCGTCCGCGCTGAGCTGGAACTTCGGGTCCAGCATGCGCTGGAGGAGCGTGGCCGAGTACTCGGCGACCTCCTTGAGGAGCACGAGGTCCTTGTCGGTGAACTCGCCGTCGGTGCCGGCGGTGAGCTCCTTGTTGAGGACCTGGATGGCGCCGATCACGATGTTCGTCTTGAGCGGGACCGTGAGCATCGAGCGGACCTCGAAGCCCGTGGTCTTCGCCATCGACGCCATGAACGGGGCCTGGCTGTCGGAATTGCGGTAGAACGACGGCTCGCCAGTCGAGATGACCTTGCCGACGACGCCCGTGCCGAGCGGGAGGCGCAGGGCGAGGAGCTTGGCGGAGGTCTCCTGGAGCTTTTTTTCGAGCTCCGGGTGGTTGGCCCAGAGGGTGGGCGAGTAGTAGACGTTCTTGAAGGAGATCTCGCTGCCCTCGACGAGGTAGAACGTCATCGACTGCGCCTGGAGCGCGTCGACCACCTTGGAGGCCGTGAGCTCGATGACGGAATTGATGTCCTCCCGGCTCGGCGCGGCCTTCGAGATGATCTTGATCAGCAGCGACCGCCGTAGCGTGCCGGTTATGTTCGGATTGGCCATGGTGGGGGACGATTCAGCCGGTTTCTGGAATTGTCAGCGCGGCGCCGGGTCGGCAATAGGAAAGAACGTCGCGGGTCACGCCGCAGAAGCAAGACTCATGTTCCGCTGGCTCGTTCCCTGGCTCCATCGGTCCCGTTCCGCCGCCGCCCGCCGCGGCGCGGAGGGCGAGCGCCTGGCCGCCGGCCATGTCCGCCGCGTGCTCGGCTACACCGTGCTGGCCCGCAACTGGCGGTCCCCGCGGGACCGGCGCGACGAGCTGGACCTCGTGTGCCGCGACGGCGAGGCCCTGGTGTTCATCGAGGTGAAGTCCCGCGCCGCCGGCGCGCTCGTCTCCGGCTACGAGGCGGTCGACGCCCGCAAGCGGCGGGTCCTGCGGCGGACCGCGGTGTGCTACCTCGGGCTGCTGCCCCGCCGGCCGCGCGCGATCCGGTTCGACGTCATCGAGGTGGAGTTTCCCGCCGCCGGCGCGCCGCCGTCGGCCCGGCCGGTCGTGCGGCACTATCCGAACCTGCCCCTCTTCGCGAAGTACCAGGCGGGCTGAGCCGCCCATGACAGGGCCCGCCAGCATTTCCCTTGCCCGGTCGGACCCCCGCCGCATGCTCCGTCCGTCATGGCCGAGAACCCGCGTCACCCGTTTCTCCAGGGTCTGAGCAAGCACCGCGGCGCGCCGCCCACCGTGGTGGTGATCTTCGGCGCCTCGGGCGACCTCACCGCCCGCAAGCTCATCCCGGCGGTCTACAACCTGGGCGTCGACGGACTCCTGCCCGCGGATTTCTTCCTCGTTGGCTTCGGCCGCAAGCCCATCCCGGACGACGAGTTCCGGACCATGGCCCGGGATGCGATCCAGGAGTTCTCGCGGCGCGAGCTGCATCCCGAGAGCTGGGCGCGGATCTCCGCCGGCACGAGCTACGTGGCGGGCGGCTATGACGACAAGGCGGCGTTTGACCGGCTCGCGCAGCACATCGCGAAGATCGAGGGAAAGATCAACCGCGAGGTGCAGACGCTGTTCTACATCTCGACGCCGCCGTCGGTTTTCGCCCCGATCATCGAGAACCTCGGCGCCTGCGGGCTCGCCGGCCGCTACCTGCGCCACGCGCACCACACCAAGGTCATCATCGAGAAACCCTTCGGCCGCGACCTCGACTCGGCGCTCGCGCTCAACACGGCGATCCGTCGGGTCTTCGAGGAACACCAGGTCTACCGGATCGACCACTACCTCGGGAAGGAGACGGTGCAGGACCTCCTCGTGCAGCGGTTCTCGAACGCGATCTTCGAGCCGCTCTGGAACCGGAACTTCATCTCGAGCGTGCAGATCACGGTGGCCGAGGAGGTCGGCGTGGGCACCCGCGGCGGCTACTACGAGCAGAGTGGCTGCCTGCGCGACATGATCCAGAACCACACCATGCAGCTCGTCGCCCTGACCGCGATGGAGCCGCCCGGCTCGTACGACGCGGAGGCGATCCGCGACGAAAAGGTCAAGGTGCTGAAGGCGATCCAGCCGCTGAACGTGATGCCCGGCGGCGACGTGGCGCGGGCGCAGTACATCGCGGGCATGATCGGCGGGAAGCCGGTGCCCGGCTACCTGGCGGAGAGCGGCATCGCGCCGACCTCGGCGACCGAGACCTACGCGGCGATCCGGCTCTCGATCAACAACTGGCGCTGGGAGGGCGTGCCGTTCTACCTGCGGTCCGGCAAGCGCATGGCCCGCCGCGTGTCGGAAATCGCGATCAATTTCAAGCGCCCGCCCGGCACGCTCTTCGCCGAGAGCGGCGGGTTCAACCTGGCGGCGAACACGCTCTCGTTCCAGATCCAGCCCGACGAGGGTCTGAGCCTGATCCTGAACACCAAGATCCCGGGACTCGAGACCCGCACGCAGCCGGTGAAGATGAGCTTCCGGTATGCGACGACCTTCGGCTCGAACACACCGGAGGCCTACGAGCGCCTGGTGCTCGACGCGATGATCGGCGACGGCACGCTTTTCATCCGCGGCGACGAGGCGGAGACCTCGTGGAAACTGTACACGCCGGTGCTCGAGGCGTGGGCGACGGCCGGCCGCGACGGCCTCGACCAGTACGTCGCGGGCTCCTGGGGCCCGGCCGTCGGCGACACCCTGCTGTCCCGCCAGGGCAACGTGTGGAGGCAACCCTAGCCGCGCCCCCGCGCGGCAAGTGACAGGGGCCAGGGGCCCAGGTGACAGGCCGCGAGAGGAACAACCTGGAACCTGAATCCTGCCACCTGAAACCTGCTGCGAACGATGCCTGACATCTTTGACGCGTTGCCGGGGCTGGAGGTCCCGGTTGAAGCCATCTCGAAGAACCTCGGCGAGATGTGGGCCAGCACGGCGGCCGCGGGCGGCCCGGCGCCGTCGACGGAGGACGCCAAGGCCACGCAGGTGAATTTCGTGCTCCACCTGGGGTTCCTGACCAGCGCGGAGGACGCCTCCGAGCAGTTCCGGATCGCGGTGGAGTTCTCCAAGCGCTACCCGAGCCGGATCGTCGTGCTCTGCCCCCAGGTCGACGACGACGGCGGCATCGCGATGCGCGCCAAGATCTATGGCGAGTGCCATCTCGGGAAATCGAAGGGCGACAAGCGCTGCGTCGAGTTCGTGATGCTGAGCTATCCGCGCCGCGCCCGGCAGTTCCTCGAGAACCAGGTCTCGATCTGCCTCTCGACCGACCTGCCGCTCTACTACTGGGCACACCGGTTCTCGGCCAGCAGCAAGCTCGCCGACTACAACTACCTCCTGACGCGCGCCCGGCGCGTGCTGATCGACAGCGCCGTCGCGCCCGACGACGCGCTGACGTATCCGTGGCCGCACCCGAACGCGCTCCGCGACCTCGCGTTCGCCCGGCTGCTGCCCGTGCGCCAGAGTCTCGGCCAGTTTCTCAGCCGTTACCCGATGGACGTGCTCTGCTCGGGGCTTGAGGCCGTCACCCTGGGGCACGCGCCGCAGTGGAAGGCGGAGGGTCGGGTGCTTCTCAACTGGCTCCGCGACCGGATCGGCGAGTGCGGGCGCAACCAGGCCGTCTACCAGCAGGAGGTCCGGGAGGGCAACGGCCTCGCGGTCGAGTTCCGCTACGCCGGCGGCGTCAAACGATTCTCGTGGTCGGCCGATCTCGCCACGGGCAATGCTTTGTTCGACGCCGACTTTGGCACGGGTCCGACGCGGCTGCCGGCCGCGGCGAGCGTGCTGTCACCGGACGAGGCCCTGAGTCAGGCGATGTTCTTCTAGTGCCGGATTGATCTGCGCCTTCTGCGGCTCCCAGCGGCAGCACAAGGTCGAAACCGTCCTAGTTGCGCGGCGTGTCCGCCAGCAGCGCTTGCAGCCAGTCCTTGAGAAAGGTTTCCGGATCGCGCTGGTCGCCGGGTGCCCGCCGCAGGTACGGCAGATCGTTGCCCTGGATCACGTCGAGCGCCGGCATCTCCGCTTCCGTCTGGGCCGGATTGGCCACCGACGGCATCATCATCACACAGTCCCAGCCGGGCTGCTTGAAGCTCTGCGACCAGTTCATGACCCAGGTGTAGTCGTGGTAGTAGTGGTCGAGGTCGGGAGCCGTGGCCCCGGTTGGAATGGCCAGGATGCAGAGGTCGGGGCGCGGGCGGTCGGTTGGCTGATGAAAACTGGGCCAGCCACGAGCCTCGGCCTCAGCCATGAGCGTGGCCAGGGACTTCCCGGCCACGTCCCACGGGACCACCTCGATCCGGGCCTCCGGCCGGACTCGGCGCAAGGCCGGCCCGATCAGTGAATCGAACGGCTTCATGGCAACCACCCGCAGTGTGGCTCCGGCCCGCAGCTGGGCCTGGACGCGCGGCAGGGCCGGCACCAGCGGCGGCAAATGCGCGAGCGATACCCGCTGGCCGGTGAGTCGGTTCACCACCGTTTCCGCGATGAGCCGGTGCCCCCGCAGGTTGGGGTGGATCGAATCGCTCATCAGCCGCAGCCGGGCCATCGGGTCGGCGGCGCAGGCGGACATGAAGGCTGCGTGCGTGTCCACCACCGTCACCCCTAAGTCGCGACCCGTGGCGCGAACGATCTCCGCGTACTCCGCCACTCTTGCGGGCGGCCGGTGCGCGTCGCCGGGGAATGACGGCGTGGTGGTCAGGAGCACGACCTCGGCCCCCGCGGCCTGGGCGCGGCGGGTGATGGTCACGAGATTGGCGTGAAACTCGGCGGGCGGGAGAAGCGCCACGTCGTTCATGCCGAACATGACGAGCACGAGCTGGGGCTGGGCGGCGAGGACGTCCGCGTCCATGCGCCGGAGGGCGTCGGCCGTGCTGTTGCCGCTGACGCCGGCATTGATGATTTCGACCGACGCTTTGGGAAAAACCTGACGCAGGCCCAGTCCGACCAGGTCGCACCAGTCGCGGTGGCCGCCGGTGTGGTAATAGAGGCCGGTGATGCTGTCACCGAAGCAGACGATGCGGGTGGGCTCGCCGTCGCGCAGTCGATGGAGCGCGGCGGATTGGGCGTGGAGCCCGCAGGGCGCGAGCAGGGCGATGGCCAGGAGGGCCCGATGAAGGCGCATGAAGAGGGGGAGAGGCGAATCAGGAGAAGCTCCGCAGCTGGGCGCGGGCGAGCCAGGGATCGATCCGGGTGAGCAGAAACCGCGCGCACATCCCGCGGAACCGCGTGAACCACGTCTGGCCGGCCCGCCACGCGGGCAGGGTGATCTCGCGCGAACGGGCCAGGTCCGCGGCGAACGCCAGGCGGCCGGCCGCGGCGAGCGCGGCGTCGGTGCAGCGGACCATGACCTCGTAGTTGATGCCGGCGGAGCGCGTATCGAGGTTGGCGGAGCCGACGTACACCGCGTGGTCCACGAGGGCCAGCTTGGCGTGCAGGATCTGCGGCTCGTACTCCCAGATGCGGACCCCGGCGCGCAGCAGCGGACCGTAGCCCGCGCGGGCCGCGCGCTGGACCAGGGGCACGTCGGAGCGGCCGGCCAGCAGGATTTCCACCCGGCCGCCCCGACGGGCGACCCGGCGGAGGGCCCGCCGCAGCCGGAAGCTCGGCAGGAAGTAGCCCGCCACCAGCTGGACATGACGCGCCCGGCGGAGGCGGCGCAGCAGTTCGGCGCGGAAGCGGTTGCGGCCCAGTCCCGGTCCGATGAGGAAAACCGGCCCGACCCGGGTGCGCCGGTACCGGCGCGCGAACAGGCGGCGCAGGCGGGTCACGAGCCGCTCGGCCCGGCCGGCCACCTGGAACAACCCGTCGAAAGCCGCCGCCAGCGGCCGGATCACGAGCGGGGAACGCACCTCGAGCCCGAGGTCGCGCCAGCCGCGGGTGACGCCGTCGCCATCGTACTCGTCGCCGATGTTGAAACCGCCGACAAACGCCACCGCGTCGTCGACAAGGACCAGCTTGCGGTGGTTGCGGAGCGAGAAGAGCCGCCAGGAAATCGGATTGAACACGCGCACGCGGCCGCCGGCCGCCAGCAGTCCGTCCCAATACGACGCTGGGAGGCCCGCCGAGCCGAAGCCGTCAACCAGCACCTCGACCCGGACCCCGCGGCGCGCGGCCGCGACGAGGGCCGTGCGAAAACGGGCGCCAGTAGCGTCAGGTGCGAAGATGTAGAACTCAAAGCGCACCGAGGCCCGCGCCAGGCCGATCGCCTCGATCAGCCGCGTGTACGCCGTGGCTCCGTCGGGCAGCCAGCAGGCGCTCGGGCGTAGCGGGATGAGCGGGGACGGAGGCACGGCGGGAGTGGAGACCGGAATGCCGACTGATTCAAACCCTCACGAGAGGCCGGGAAGTGGGCCGAGCCGAATTCCCAATGCGGATTCACCAGCGGGATCACCAAGCGCCCGAAGACGGGCCTCTCTTGGCTTGAGCTGGAAAGAGGCCACCGCGAAGCACGCGGCTTTAGCCAAGACCATCCCGCCTTCGGGTAGCCGGGCCGCTCAGGCGACGGAGAGCACGGCGTAGGTACGCTTGCCCTTGCGCAGCAGCACATGCTTGCCGAACAGCAGATCGGCGGATGTGAGCAGGCGGCCGGCCTCGGCGACGCGGACATTGTTCACGTAGATGCCGCCGCCCTCGATGTCCTTCCGCGCCTGCCCCTTGGATGGGCAGAGCCCGGCGTGGACCAGCAGGTCGGTGAGCGCGGTGCCGGCGCCGGCGAGTTTGGCGGGCTCGAGCGGCTTCGTCGACACCTCGCCGACGACGTCGGCAAAAACCGTCTCGCCGATGCCGTCCAGTGATCCGCCGAAGAGGATCTCGCTGGCCTTGATCGCTCCCGCCAGCGCGTCGGCGCCGTGCACGAGCTGCGTGAGCTCGCGGGCGAGCGCCTTCTGCGCGGCGCGGGCGCCGGGGTTGGCCTTCAGCTCGGCTTCGAGCGCGGCGATCTCCCCGTGCGACAGGAACGTCAGCACGCGGAGCAGCTTGCCGACGTCGGCGTCGTCGGAGTTCACGAAGAACTGGTAGAACCGGTACGGCGAGGTCCGCTTGGCATCGAGCCAGACGGCGCCGCTGGCCGACTTGCCGTACTTGGTGCCGTCGGCCTTGGTGAGCAGCGGGAAGACCAGGCCCCACGCGCTGAGGGCGCCGCCGGACTTCTTGCGGATGAGGTCGGTGCCGGCGGTGATGTTGCCCCACTGGTCCGTCGCGCCCACCTGCAGCTCGCAGTTCTCGGCGGTGCGCAGGTGGAGGAAGTCATGCGCCTGGAGCAGCATGTAGCTGAACTCGGTGTAGCTGATGCCGCCCTCGCCGTCGTCGCGCGCGCGGTCGAGACGCGAGCGCACACTGTCCTTGGCGATCATGGTGTTCACCGAAAAGTGCTTGCCGACGTCACGGAGGAACTCGAGGAACGTGACCGGCGCGGTCCAGGCGGCGTTGTCAACCAGCCGCGCGGGGTTGCCCGCTGCGTTGAAATCGAGGAACCGGCCGAGCTGCTCCTTGATCGCGGTGATGTTGTGCGCGACCTGCTCGGGAGTCTGGAGATTGCGCTCGGCGGATTTGCCGGACGGATCGCCGACCATGCCGGTGGCGCCGCCGGCCAGCGCGATCGGGTGGTGGCCGTGGAGCTGGAAGCGGCGAAGGGCGAGCAGCGGGACGAGATTGCCGACGTGGAGGGAGTCGGCGGTGGGGTCGAAGCCGCAGTAGAGCGTGATGGGCCCGGCGGCGAGACGCTTCGTCAGCGCCTCAAGGTCGGTGCAGTCGGCATAGAGGCCGCGCCACTGGAGGTCTTCGAGGATGGTCATGCGAGCGATCAGGTTATTCGCGGCGGGCGGGGCAGGGTCAAGGGGAAGGTGGGGCGGGAGGAGGACGAACTGAACGCCGAACATCGGACGCCGAACGCCTAACGCCGAAGGGGTCGGCAACCCGCAACGTTCAACGCCCAACCTGCGCGCTGACGGATTGGCGGTTGGCGGTTTGGCCCTTGGAGTTTTCCCTTGGGGGTTTGCTCCAGTCCACCTAATGCGTGGCTACGCTGGAATAGAATGGCAGCTTCTTTTGGGAAAAACGGGTTGCCGCGCGACGCGGCCGGACTCTACGTTTTCCGTTCTCCGACGCCGCCATTTCGGTGGCGTGAACCCTGCAATCCTCATCCCTCCAACCTCGTCCACCATGCCCCTCGCCACCGGTTCCAAAGCCCCCGATTTCACCCTCAAGACCAAGACCGCCGACGGTCTCAAGGACATCAAGCTGAGCGACAATTTCGGCAAGAAGCAGACGGTGCTGCTCTTCTTCCCCCTGGCCTTCACGGGCGTCTGCACCCAGGAGATGTGCGACATGAGCGCCGGCCTCGGCCAGTACGCCAGCTTGGGCGCGGAGGTTTACGGCATCAGCGTCGACAGCCCGTTCTCGCAGGAGGCGTGGGCCAAGCAGAACAAGATCACGATTACGCTGCTGGCCGACCTCAACAAGGACGTCACCAAGGCCTACGGCGTGCTGTTCCCGATGCTGGCCGGCGTGGGTGACACCTCAGCCCGCGCGGCGTTCGTCATCGGCAAGGACGGCGTGGTGAAGTATGCCGAGCAAACGCCGACGCCGAAGGACCTGCCGAACTTCGAGGCCGTGAAGGCCGCGCTCGCCAAGTAACCGCGGGGGCGCGGCCCGCCCCCACCAACCCGCCTTTCGATGAGTTTGCCCAACCCGCTCAACACGCTGCAGTCGTTCTCCGCGAACGGCGCGTCGCACAAATTCTATTCGCTCCCCGCGCTCGAGGCGGCGGGCTTCAAGGTCTCCCGCCTGCCGGTGTCCATCCGGCTCGTGCTAGAGTCCCTGCTGCGCAACGCGGACGGCAAGCGCGTGTCCGAGCAGGCCATCCGCGACCTCGCGGGCTGGGGCGCGAAGGCGCCGCGCACGGAGGAGATCCCCTTCGTCGTCGCGCGCATCGTGCTGCAGGACTTCACGGGCGTGCCGCTCCTCGTTGACCTCGCCGCCATGCGCTCCGCGGTCACGAAGCTCGGCAAGAACCCCAAGATCATCGAGCCGCTCGTGCCCGTCGACCTCGTCGTCGACCACTCGGTGCAGGTGGATTTCGCCGGCTCCCCCGATGCGCTCAGGCAGAACCTCGAGCTGGAGTTCTCGCGCAACCGCGAGCGCTACCAGTTCCTGAAGTGGGGCATGCAGGCGTTCGACACCTTCAAGGTCGTCCCGCCCGGCATTGGCATCGTCCACCAGGTCAACCTCGAGTACCTCGCGAAGGGCGTCCTTCGCGACGCGAACGGCGTCTATTACCCGGACACCCTCGTGGGCACCGACTCGCACACGACGATGATCAACGGCCTTGGCATCGTGGGCTGGGGCGTCGGCGGCATCGAGGCCGAGGCCGGCATGCTCGGCCAGCCGGTCTACTTCCTCACGCCCGACGTCGTCGGCGTGCACCTCACCGGCGCGCTCCGCGAGGGCGTGACCGCGACGGACCTCGCGCTGACGGTCACCCAGATGCTCCGCAAGGCCAAGGTCGTGGGCAAATTCGTCGAGTTCTACGGCCCAGGCGCCGCCGCGCTGCCGGTGGTGGACCGCGCCACGATCGGCAACATGGCGCCGGAGTACGGCGCGACGATGGGTTTCTTCCCGATCGACGCCGAGTGCTCGAACTACCTCCGTGCGACCGGTCGCGACGAGAAGCAGGTCGCACTGTACGAGGCCTATTACCAGGCGCAGGGCCTGTGGGGCATGCCGCAGCCGGGCCAGATCGACTATTCGCAGGACCTCTCGCTCGACCTCGCCACCGTGGTGCCGAGCGTCGCCGGCCCGAAGCGGCCGCAGGACCGCATCGAGCTGCCGAACCTCCAGCGCGAGTTCTTCACCGCCTTCCAGCGGCCCGTGACCGAGAACGGTTTCGGCAAGGCCCGCGCGGATTATGCGAAGTCCGTCAAGGTCGAGACCACCGCCAAGAAGAAGGCCAAGCTGGGCAACGGCTCCGTGGTCATCGCCGCGATCACGAGCTGCACCAACACCTCGAACCCGTCGGTCATGCTCGCCGCCGGCCTCCTCGCGAAGAAGGCCGTCGAAAAGGGCCTGAAGGTGAACCCGGCCGTCAAGGCCTCGCTCGCCCCCGGTTCCCGGGTCGTCACCGACTATCTCAAGAAGACCGGCCTGCAGCCGTACCTGAACAAGCTCCGCTTCAACACGGTCGGCTACGGCTGCACGACCTGCATCGGCAACTCCGGCCCGCTCGACGCGAACCTGGAGGAGGCGATCGTGAAGCAGGATCTGGTCACGGCCTCGGTGCTGTCGGGCAACCGGAACTTCGAGGCGCGCGTGCACCAGAACGTGAAGTCCAACTTCCTCATGTCGCCGCCGCTCGTCGTGGCGTTCGCCATCGCCGGCCGCGTCGACGTCGACCTCAGCTGCGAGCCGCTCGGCGCCGGCAAGGACGGCGCCCCGGTGTACCTCGCGGACATCTGGCCGACCCTGGCCGAGGTGCGCGACGCCATGCAGGCCGCGCTCAAGCCCGAGGTCTTTCGCAAGCTCTACAAGGACTTCGCCGCGCAGAACCCGAAGTGGAACGAAATTCCTTCTTCCGCCGGCAATGTCTACGCGTTCGACGGGCAGTCGACCTACATCCAGGAGCCGCCGTTCTTCACGAACTTCTCGATGCAGCCGGGCACGATCCAGGAAATCAAGGGCGCCCGGGCCCTCGGCATCTTTGGCGACTCGGTGACGACCGACCACAACTCCCCCGCCGGCGCCATCAAGAAGACCTCGCCCGCGGGCCAGTACCTGCTGGGCAACGGCGTGCAGTTCGCCGACTTCAACAGCTACGGCTCGCGCCGCGGCAACGACCGCGTCATGACCCGCGGCACCTTCGCCAACGTCCGCATCAAGAACCTGATGCTCGGCGGCGAGGAGGGCGGCAACACGATCT